>NZ_CP073588.1:3632500-3932500 GCF_021560015.1 Shewanella vesiculosa
CGATCGGCAAAGTCATCCAGCGGGGTAAACAAAATCGCGCTGTTAGTGCTATTGGTAAAGCCATTAATGCTTAAACCTGGAAAGGCGACAGCATGGGCAACACCTGGTTGATCTAGTGCAATACGCGACATTTCTTTCACGATAGCTTCGGTGCGATCTAATGATGCTGCGTCAGGTAACTGAGCAAAGGCGATAAGATATTGTTTATCTTGCCCAGGTACATAACCTGTTGGAGTGCTTGAGAATTGTAAGCCAGTTAAGCCGACTAAACCGATATACAAAATACCAATGACAGCACCAAAACGAATGATTTTCTTCACTAACCAGCCGTAACCGTCAGACATACGCGCAAACATGCGGTTAAACGGTTTAAATAACCAGCCGCCTAGCAGTTTATCCATACCACGGGTCAGCAGATCTTTTTTCTCGTGATGACCTTTAAGCAATAATGCCGATAAAGCAGGGCTAAGGGTTAACGAGTTAATTGCCGAAATAAAAGTGGAGATGGTAATGGTTAGCGCAAACTGTTTATAAAACTGTCCGGTTAAGCCTGACATAAACGCAGTAGGAATGAATACCGCTGCCAATACCAAGGTGGTGGCAATAATTGGACCGGTAACTTCTTTCATTGCCTTTTGGGTGGCAGCAACGGGCGATAATCCGTCAGAGATATTTCGCTCAACGTTTTCAACTACCACAATTGCATCATCGACCACGATACCAATCGCCAGCACTAAGCCAAACAGTGATAAGGCATTCAATGAGAAGCCCATTAGGTGCATAAAGGCGAAGGTACCCACAAGTGATACCGGAACCGCCACTAATGGAATAATGGATGCGCGCCAGGTTTGTAAAAACAGTACTACTACTAATACAACCAGCAATAATGCTTCGACCAGTGTCTGTACCACAGCTTTAATTGAGCCACGCACGAACACGGTTGGATCGTAGACGATGTCGTAGGCTAAGCCTTCTGGGAATGACTTAGACAGTTCTGCCATTTTAGAACGAACATCATCAGATATTTGAATTGCGTTAGAGCCTGATGCTTGGAACACTGGTAATGCAGCCGCGTCTTTATTATCTAGCATTGAGCGCAGGGCATAAGTCGACGCACCTAATTCCACCCGGGCAACATCTTTTAAACGAGTGATCTGACCTTGATCGCCCACTTTAACAATAATGTCCTCGAACTCTTCAACATTGGATAAACGACCTTTGACGTTAATCAGTAATTGGAAATCACTGTCGCCACTTGGTTGTGCACCTAAACTGCCAGCTGCTGCTTGTTGGTTTTGCTCACGAATAGCAGCAACAATATTACTCGGTGACAAGCTTAAGGCGGCCACTTTATTAGGGTCTAGCCACACGCGCATGCTGTAATCGCCGGCGCCAAACACGCGCACAGCTCCTACACCGGTAATACGGGCTAATTCATCTTTGACTTTCAATACCGCATAGTTAGACAGGTATAACATGTCATAACGGTCATCTGGTGAGGTTAAATGCACCACCATGGTTAAGCTTGGTGATGATTTTTCAGTGACTATGCCTAAGCGTTGTACTTCTTCTGGTAGCCGTGGTTTTGCTCGCTCAACACGACTTTGCACTTGGGTTTGAGCTAAATCAACATCAGTACCAATTGCAAAGGTGATGGTTAGCGTCATGCGGCCATCAGACGTGGCTTGAGAAGACATGTACAACATGTTTTCGACGCCGTTAATCTCTTGCTCTAGCGGGGATGCAACCGTTTCAGCAATGATTTTAGGGTTAGCACCTGGGTAGTTTGCCGTAACAACCACGGTAGGTGGTACTACTTCTGGGTATTCGGTAATGGGTAATTGCCATACTGCTAGTGCGCCTGAAATAAAGAACAGCAGCGACAAAACAGCGGCAAAAATTGGTCTTTTAATAAAGAATTGAGACAACATTATGTAGTTTCCTTAACCCTGACTTGCGTCATCAGCAACACGTGCTGTTAATGGCTGGTTATCGAGGAGGCGTTGTGCTTGATGTAATGCTTCTAATTTTTCGCTATCAGCCATGTCGGTTAGGTTTGGCTCAATAGTGACATTAGGGCGCACTTTCTGCAGACTGTTTACCACTATGGTGTTAGGTGATAAGCCAGCAGTAATAATACGTAAGCCATGAAGTTTTTCACCTAGGCTGACACTTCGATATTCAAGGGGTGTTTTTGTCATTTACCAGCAGAACAAACTTGTTATTTAAGTCGGTAAAAATGGCTTTGTCGTCAATTAAAATACTGTCGTATGACTCACTACCAGCAATGCTGATACGGGCAAATAAGCCGGGTAATAATTGATTTTCTTGGTTGGCAAAGTTAGCTCGAACCCGAATAGTACCAGTTTGTTGATCAACGGTATTATCGACAAAGTCGATCACACCTTGATGATTAAAGCTGGTTTCATTTGCCAGAGCCATAACCACAGCGTTGTTACCTAAACGTGGATTTTGACGTTTGTTCTCAAACGATAACGCGGCATATTTTAAATACGTTTGCTCATCGATATCGAAATAAGCATACATATGCGATGTAGAGACTAAACTGGTGAGGTGCGTTTGACCCGCAGTGACATAGTTGCCTGCCGTTTCATTAGCATATGACACTCGACCAGTAATAGGTGCGGTAACCTGGGTATATTCAACGTTAAGTTGGGCACTAGTTAATGCTGCTTTAACTGACGCAACCGCTGCTGCAGTTTGATGCATGTTAGAGCGGCGAGTATCAATCAGCTCTTCTGAAACCGCTTTTTGATGAAACAGTTTATTGGCTCGCTCATAATCATTTTCAGCAAGTTGATTAGCTGATATTGCACTGGTTAATTCTGCTTTAAGACGCTCATATTCAGCAGTAAAAACCCTCGAGTCGATGGTAAATAACACATCACCTTTTTGAACCAGTGCGCCTTCTTTAAAGTTAATCGATTCAATATAGCCTGATACTCTAGGGACTAAGGTCACTTTTTCAGGAGCTTGTAAGCGTCCGGTAAATTGATCCCACTCGGTAATGCGCTCATAAAGCACGTTAGCTACGTCTACTTTAGGCGCTGCAGGTGTATTCGCCTGTTGTGCAGGTTGTTCTCCACACGCCACTAATAGCAATGCCGTTAGGCTAACTAGTAAAGTGATTTTAATTGATTTTAACGTCTTCATGGTGCGGTCCTTTAATCAATAGCATTTACGTTTTTTCAGCAGGCTGTAGGGTGCGTTATATTGGTATGCGAGTTTATTTTATACCGATAGGTATAAAATGTTCTGTACCGAACGGTAATATATAGATTAAAATAACCCTGTCAATGACTTTTGTACCGATAGGTATTAAATTATTTTGACAAGAGGTTCAATAAGCGGGAAAATAAAGTAACATCACTATTTGTAAGGTGATTTGTTGCGATGAAATAGCGTTAATCAATACTTGTTAAATTGTTATAGTTGCGACTAATCTGCATAATATTAACCCTGATGTGGCTTAATATTATGCTAAAGTATGCGGGTTGTTTGTCATAAAAGTTAGTTAAGCTTTTGATAAATAAAGCTCCGTTAATATAAGAGGTACTATTTATGACAATAACCAAAGCAGCTTGTGTTGGTCGCCCTCGTGGGTTCGATATCGACTTGGCATTAGAGCAAGCGCTTAATATTTTCTGGCGTCATGGATATGAAGGAACTTCTTTAAACGAGCTCACCGAGGCGATGGGGATCAAGAAGCCTAGCTTGTATGCCGCATTTGGTAATAAAGAGCAGCTATTTTTAAAAGCTATCGATTTATATGAAAACCGTCCAGATTCATTATTTAATACAGCTTTTAAACATCAACACATTGCTGATGTGGTTCGCGGCCTATTGCTTGGTGCTGCAGCCAAATTTACTGACTGTAGCCATCCTCAAGGTTGCGCATTAATTAATAGCACCCTGTCCTGTAGTGAAGCGAGCGAATCAATTAAGCAAGCCGTTTTAGAGCGCAAAGCACGGCATAAGCTCCAATTAGTCGCTCGCTTTGAGCAAGCTAAGCAGCAAGGCGAGTTAAATGCAGATTGTCAGCCTGCAGTGTTAGCTCAGTTGATTACGACCTTGTTTCAGGGGATGTCGATTCAGGCATCTGAAGGGGCAAGCATTGAAGAGTTACTGCAAATTGCCAACATGGCCGTAGATGGCATTTTGATTTTGTACATTAATCCTAAGTAACTTAGTTACTTATTTTTAAATTAACCCGTAAATCAATTGATACTGTACTTTGTGGCAGTATCAATCTTGTTTAAACATCCACTATTCTCTAGACATCTTCTCTATTTGTTGCTTGTTATTAAGCCCTAACAGCCGCTATGGTAATACTATAAAATGTTGCTTCAATCACAACAGATAAGTTTACCGAATAAGCTGAGCTATAGCTCCCAGTGTTATCATATCCTTTTGTAATATAAATGGTTATCTAATCCGAGCAATCAAAAGATCTGGTTAGCATTTAGCATCGACTGTGGGCTCACCGCAACTGACTCATAGGAAGAAACCCTTCTATTAATTATATGCATAACTCTTGTGGGGGGGCGGCAATTAAACCCAGTAGACAGATAATCATCCTATCAATAGCCCCTAAGGTTATGCCATTGTGTTAAGAGGGCTCTGTTTATCAACTTGAGATTTTGTGAACCCACATTTATTTGGTAGATTACTCCCCTATAAATGCATTACTGATTTAACCTCATAAGGGAAAAATAACCATGAGCAAAGCTAAAATCGGCATCGTGACTGTGAGTGATCGTGCCAGCGCTGGCGTGTACGAAGATTTGTCTGGTAAAGCCATTATTGAAGTATTGAATGCGTATTTAACGTCTGAATGGGAACCTGTATACAAGGTGATACCTGATGAGCGTGACGTTATTGAAGCCACATTGATTGATTTAGCCGATAATCAAGATTGCTGTTTAATCGTCACCACTGGTGGCACGGGCCCTGCAAAACGCGACGTAACGCCAGAGGCCACCGAAGCTGTGTGCGACAGAATGATGCCTGGTTTTGGTGAGCTAATGCGCACCGAATCATTAAAGTTTGTGCCAACAGCTATTTTGTCTCGTCAAACAGCGGGTCTTCGTGCCAACTCGTTAATTGTTAATTTACCTGGTAAACCTAAGTCAATCCGCGAATGTTTGGATGCTGTATTTCCCGCAATACCTTATTGTATCGACTTAATGGACGGACCGTTTTTAGTCTGTGACGAAGCCGTGATGAAGCCGTTTAGACCGAAAGCTAAGTAGTCTTAATAAGCGGGCTCTGTATTAGTTTGCTGTTGTTGCAAGCCAATACAGAGCTAATGACCATTGCGATTGTTCATTAACGTTTGCTTGATAACCGGGTTCATTTGCTGTGATAGATGAGTTTTATGTTTGTACCTGTTTGTGTTTCTTATTATTGATTATGTTGTAAAAAGTACTTTCAGTCATATTTAGTACTACACTAGCAATATATCTTCAGTAGGGCTGGTTCATTATGACATTAAAACGTTTTTCGCTTTTATTGTTGTCTTCACTATTACTTGCAATAACCATGTTATTGGTGAGTATTTACTATTTTTTCTACCTTCCTGGAATAAAAACTGAAATTTTAGATCAGCAACAACAAGAATATAATTTGTTGTATTCTGCATTATCGTTATCAAAAAACAGCTTAACGACCTTATGTTACGATTACGCCGTGTGGGATGAGTTAGTTGAATATATTGGTAACCCGACTGATGATTTTGTTCAACGCAGTATGCCTGACAATGCATTTAAAGCTGCAAATATTGATGCTGTTTTTGTCAGTGACATTAATAATGAGTTGGTTTGGGATTATCAGGATGACTCATTAACATCATCCAGATTGTCACTCGTTGATTTAATTCATCAGCAAAATATACCATCTTTTGCTATTTTGCCGACAACAGCAGAAATTGCATCACAAACAGTGTCTAGCCGCAGTGGTTATATCGTTTTTGGCGGGGCGCTCATTTACTTTAGTAATACCACTATTTTACCATCGACTGGTCACGGTGAAATCGTTGGTAGTTTAACTATGGTTCGTTTAGTGGATAAAGCGTTAATTAAAGATATCAGTCAGTTTTCTTTAGTGAATTTTTCAATTGCTGATGTACAAACATCAACCAAAAGCATGCAAGAGTTTTTTAGTTTAAAACCGATTGAAAACATTGCGCCATCACACAGTTGGCTAATTCGTAATACATTTGATAACCAAGCAATACAGATGACTTTACACCATAAAAAAGTGTCGTTACCCCAATTGAATTGGGTCTCGGCCATAACGATATTGTTGTCAATAGTGTTGATTGTTTCTCTCTCCTTAATAGCATTATCAAGATTACTTATTGAGCCGCTTATTCGTTTTAACAAAAGCATTAATGACTCATCAGATAATAATTTTATGAGCAAAATGGCTTCCAATCATTTCATCGATGAAATCGAAAATGTGTCTTACTCATTTAATCAATTACTGCTTAAGTTTAACGCTCAACAAAATTACTTAGAGACCTTAGCGGTTCAAGATTCGCTCACAGGCATTACTAACCGGAGAGGACTAGAATCATTTTCAAAGCGAATTATTTCACGTTGGCATCTGGAAAATATTGGTTTCAGTGTGATGATGATTGATGTCGATAATTTTAAGTATTTTAATGATCAACAAGGTCATCTTAATGGCGATGATGCATTAGTTGCCGTCGCGATCTGTCTGGTAAAGGTCATGGCTCCATATGATGCGCTTGCTTCTCGATATGGTGGTTAGGAGTTTTGTATAATTTGGGCCGACAATCATTATCAAAATATATTGAAAGTCGCAGAAGAAATTCGTGAGTCTATCGAGCAATTGCAGATCCCCAATAAAATAGATGGCCGAAATTGGGTCACCGTTAGTATTGGTGTTGTTGTGGTTGATGATAAATTAGCCGGCGTACAAAAATACAACTTTAGCGATGTACTACAACATGCAGATGAGCAACTTTATTTGGCCAAACAAACGGGGCGTAATACCGTCATTGTGGCTAGGTTTAGCAACTAAATGTGCCGAATACCGATGAGTTAACTCGATATTTGGCACTTTAGCGCAAGCACTACAACTTTTTAAATTGCTGCTTAAGCTCAAAATCGCTGTCAGTTACCAGTTTTTCTAACACTTGTATCCGTTCGATTAATGCTTGGTTTTGGGCTTTTATATCGGCGACACCATCGGCGTCAGCTTTTTGTTTATGCTTTAAATAATGTTTAAACATTTCGGATGCCGTGGTGCCGACAATAACAATAAATACTAACGCTATGATCGCAATATCGTTGTCCATAATATGCTCCTTGTTAATGCTCTTTGCTATATCAATTCTTGTGAATTAGTTTTGAATCAATTGGTTGTAAATATACCAGCCTTACTCTAAACCGTTAAGGCTGGCGTCACACTGTTATCAATTAACGCTGATAACAGTAGTTATAAGCCAAAGACCACTTTTTCACTCTTAAGTGACTTCTCTAAGCCAGCGGCTAATCCAATGGCTATTACTAATGTGGCCACAGACGACACGATTAATTGCATCATTGGAATTTCACGGCCCTTAATAAAGTCCATTAAGGCTTGTTGCTGGCCCGACACAGGTAGCCACTGCAATACGTCTGGAGCTATGTTGTAACTAGCGGCCATAGAAAGTGCCAAGGGGACAAATAACACCATGGTTAAGTATGATTGTGCCTCTTTGAAGGTTTTAGCCATAAACGACACATACAGTTGTAAGGTTGCAGCCATTAACGCGACGGGAATACCAACTAAGAACATTAAGCCCATAAAATCTTGAGTGATATTGACGGTAAAGCCAATTTCTTGCCACGGAACAAAAGGGTAAGCCACTTTAGATACCAGTAAAATCAAGATTAACCCCAGTAAAGCAAAACAGGTTACGGCAATGATTTTACCTATCACTAACTGGCGGGTACTCATGGGATGGCTAAGCAATAACGCTAACGAATTACGTTCGCGCTCACCAGCACTGGTGTCGATAGCGAGGTTCATACCAGAGATAAACACTGAATACATCATGGTGAAAATGGCGATACCCAAAATCATTCCACCTTTAGAGTCCGGTGTGGCTTGATCTTCAATATTTATTTTGAGTGGTTGGGTAATGCGTGGATTAATTCCACGGGCAATTAAACGTATG
This sequence comes from Shewanella vesiculosa, assembly GCF_021560015.1. Lineage (NCBI taxonomy): Bacteria > Pseudomonadati > Pseudomonadota > Gammaproteobacteria > Alteromonadales > Shewanellaceae > Shewanella > Shewanella vesiculosa. The sequence continues at coordinate 3,640,710 of NZ_CP073588.1, forward strand.
CTGCCCATTTCTGCGCTATATGTTTGCAGCTGACGTTCAAGTCGACGAATCGACTTTTGTAGCTTCTCATCTGAATTATCAGCAATCAATAATACTTCTGCCGGTTTGGCTTTAGCCATGTTAGCGGCATATTCATCGCTAATGGTTAAGATGATTTTTTTAGCTTGTTCATCTTCACCATGGTTTATGCCGTTATTACTTAAGTAGCGCACTAAATCTGGCGCCTTGTCGGCATTGTGGATGTTGATGTTTAAATCTTCAGGGCTAGATAACTGGCCAATTAACACCATAAACATGGCGCACATGATCAACGGTGTACCGATGGCATAGTAAAGACCAGCCATTACCGATCGTTTGTCGCGTGCGGCGTCGACGAGTTCTTTACGCACCATTGCGAGTATCATTTTCATTATGCTGCAATCCCTTCGTCTGTTCCGATAAGTTCGATAAATGCATCTTCAAGCGAGTCTTTACCTGTTTGCTGACACAGTTCATCTGGGCTACCAATGGCAACAACTTTGCCGTTAGCCATTACGATGACGCGATCACACAAGGCGGCGACTTCTTGCATTACATGGCTTGAAAACAGCACGCAATGACCTTCAGCTTTGAGTTGCAATAAAATATCGCGCAGTAAGCGAGTGCTCATGACATCGAGTCCGCGAGTGGGCTCATCTAAAATGATGTTACTTGGCTTGTGCACTATGGCTTGTGCTAAGGCCGTTTTCATTCGTTGGCCTTGGGAAAAACCTTTGCAACGACGGTCGCTAATGTCTTCAAGCTTCAATTGTGCAATCACATCGGCGGTGGCTTGCTTGGCTTGTTTACGCGACATGCCACTGAGCTCGGCAAAGAAGCTAATGTATTCACGCGGCGTAAGGCGCTCATACAAACCAAAAGGGTCGGGGAATAAGCCTAGCTGCTTTTTAGCACCAATAGGATCGATAGCGACATCAATATCATTGACGGTCGCGGTTCCTGAGTCAGGCTTAAGTAAGCCAAATAAGGTGCGTAAACAGGTGGTTTTACCGGCACCATTTGGGCCAAGTAATCCAGTGATTTGACCATTTTCAGCGCTAAAACTTAAATCATCTAACGCCTGCACATCGCCAATCTTTTTGGTTAAGTTTGCAACAGTAATCATGATTATTCCTTATCTGCAGCAGTATTCGCTGGCGCTGTTGTTCTATGTCTGTGGGCGTTTTGACAACTGGCAATGCTTCTACAGTATTCGCGTTGAGGTAAAAACTGCGACGAACATCTTTTTGCAAACATTCGCCATTGATGTCTTTTACAGAGCCTTGTTCAACTAACTGGGCGACTAGGTCATTGCCACAGCTTTGTCCTGCTACACCATGGGTAGCATAAGGCGCAATAAAATGTTTTGAGTGGGTGAGTTTCTCTTGCGCTAGCGCGCCCCAGTTAGGTGGCGTAGCTGGGTCTAGCTCGCCAGATAATAGTAGGGTCGGTATGTCACTGTGGATTGGTTCGCTGAAATTCTCACTCTCAGATGGCATTGGCCAAGCTTGGGCAAGTTTTTTCTAGCCCCTCTAGCATGTTGCCACTGATGTAGGAGTCTTTAGCATCTTTGCGCATTTGTGAAGTAATGCGATGAATGTCTTCGCCGCACACCACAGAGGCATGCATACCGATAGCAATACCTGTACTGTCAGCGGTTAAGGTGTAAATACCTAATATGGGTTGATAATTACCCTGTGCAGCTTGGTGAATCGCATGGGGGATCAGTGCGCGTATGTTCGGCATGTACATCGCCATGCGGATTGCGCCGCTAAACTTACCGCGTGTGAGTAAAAAGTCACTGAGTTCGTCGGTAAGCGGATCACGTACTTGCTGACTAATGGGGGCTTTCGCGAGTAGCATATCGACTTTATTGAACTCGTCAGCTAATTCAGGAAATTGCTGTTGGCAAGCAGGAGTACTTTTACAGTCGCGCCATAATACATTTAAGCCACGTTCTATTGAGCTACCAATGGCGACAACACTTTGTTGCATGGGCACCACGCCATCTAATGTCACTGTCAATAGTGCTTCTGGATAGTGGCGCATATAAAGCTGTGCCATGCGTGTACCATAAGAAATGCCGTATAAATGCAGTTTTTGATAGCCTAAAAATTTGCGTACCGCTTCAAAGTCTTTTAATGCTGAGTTGCTACCGTATTGTGTGATGTCGGCATCAATGTGGGCGAGGCATTTTTCGGTCATGGCAATCACATCGATATCGTCATCATTCATGCTGAGTAATTCAGTGGTGTCATCGTCACAAGATAGAATATTCGATTGGCCCGTGCCGCGTTGATCGATGAGTAAAATGTCGCGTTGCTGACGAACCTTTGACAACATACGATTAAAACCAGCTGCATTTTCAATCGCTGATTGGCCAGGACCACCTGCGATGGCCAGTAAGGCTTCACCAGGATGAGTGTTTTTAATCGCTGGTAAAATAGCAAAATGAATGTCGATTCTCTTGCCATCAGTGAGCTTAGGATTTTCTAACACGCTGATTTTACCGCATTGAAGCTGCTCGTCTAAACCGTCTAAGTAACAAGCACTGGTTTTAGCAGCCGCTGCGAGATTAACCTCTGGTGTGTCGGCATAGCTATAATTGGCGAGTAAAATACTTATAGCAGCAATAAACCAGCGGCTCGTAAGCGTTAGCGAATGGCATAAACCAGGGCGGTTAATTCGCTCTGCTAAGGCTGTGTTGACAAACTTCCTGTTGATCATCGGAACGTTTCCTTTTTGCATTTCATGACGATTATGATACCTTAGCATCTAGTGTATGAGTGTATCAATGTATTAATACAGTTCCTAAAGGCTAATGTTAGAATTATTAAATGTCAACCCCAGCAGTGGTGAACCCATTTATCGACAGTTACACGATCAAATCGTGCGCTTAATTGTTGGCGGACAATTGCACCCTGAAGATGTGCTACCTTCGGTACGTCAACTTGCTGAGCATTTAGCCGTAAACCCTATGACAGTGTCGCGGGCTATGCAGCAACTTGTCGACCAAGGTTGGGTTGAACGTCGTCGTGGCCAGCCATCACGTGTGGCAGCAAGAACGTCAGCCAATAGTGCTTCTGGTAGTAGTTTACTGGCACCGCAATTATCTGAGTTAGTTGAGCAAGCGCGCCAGTTAGGAGTCGATTATGACCAATTACAGCGTTTGCTGGCGCAATATTGGGATAAAGAATAGCAGCAACACAGTTCATTCATTTTATCGTTAAGGATATTATCTAGGAAGTCGACAATGGAATCCGAACAACAACCCATTTTACGTTTTAATCATGTGAGCAAAACTTTTGCCGTCAAAGATAAATTGGCAGCAGGACATACAGTATTATCCGATCTATCGATAACACTTTATCCTGGGATGGTGGTCGGATTATTAGGCCAAAATGGTGCCGGTAAGTCGACACTAATGCGCTGTGCGTTAGGTATTATTGATATTGATCAAGGGGATATTTTAACCTTAGGCGAAACGCCTGCCGCGTTATCTATTCAGGCAAAAGAACGTATTGGTTATGTACCACAGCAGCCTTTTGGTTATGAAGGTTTTACCATAGATAAAGCATTAGAACTGCATCGAAGCTTCTACCCAAACTGGGATATGACGCTTGAACAAGATTGGTTAGAGCGGTTCGATTTAGATGTCACCCAAGCGGTGCAAAAACTCTCGGTTGGGCAGCGTCAATCATTGGCCTTGATCATGGCCATGGCGTATCGCCCAAGTTTGTTATTACTCGATGAGCCCGTCGCCAGCCTTGACCCTATCGCCAGACGCAAGTTTATGAGCGACTTATTTGATCTCGCGCTTGATTCGGGTTCTGCTGTGTTATTTTCATCGCATATCACCTCTGACTTAGAACGCGTTGCCAGTCATGTTGCCCTGATTAAAAAAGGTCAACTAGTGCTGTTTAAAGAGATTGATGCCCTGCGAGAAGAGGTTAAATTACTCAGCATAAATGACGGTACCACTTTACCATCAAGCTACAAAATTTTGAGTCAAAGCGGGCTAAATATGCTGGTGGACACGCAAGGCGACTCGACCGTCATCACGGGAGTGCAGAGTGCCAAGGCCGTTAATTTAGAACAGTTATTTATGGAGCTGCATCGATGAGTTTGCAGCCGTTTAACCGTGGCAATAGCTTATGGCGTAAACCTTATCGTGGCATGCTGCGTTTATGGTTATATGACTTAGGCAGTGTCAGTTTTATTGCCACTGCAGGATTAGGCTTAGTGTTAGGACTGTTGTGCTTTATCAGCGGTAAAACTGAAGTTGTCAGCCTGGTTTTTTCAATGGCTACTGTGTCTACAGCAGCAGCAATCGCGTGGCAGCTAAATCGGTTATCAGCAACCGAGTTGACCGGTCTAATACCTGGTTATCAACAGCATGTACTCATACAAGCAGCGAGCATCGCGGCGGGCATGTTATTGATACAGCTATTAATCTGTATTAGTTTTTCTGCTTATGATGTCATCCCCAAATTACTCCTCGCCATTGTGGTCGGTTTACTGTTTGTGTGGGCTTGTTTATGGCGCAGTAACAGTTTTCATTTATCATTTTTGTTATTCATAGCGGTACCCTTATTAGATAGGTTAGTGCTCACCATACCGACGTGGATAATGCTGATTATGGTTGCGATACTGTCTTATCATGTTATTGACTTGTGTCGGCGCTTAAGCTGGAATAGAGAATCGCGTGTGGTGTACCTCAACGCCGTGCAAATGGGCTGGATGTGGTTGCCAAGCATAAAAGGTTTTACTTGGATTACCCGCTTTGAACGTTTTTTCCACCCGATGAATTTTTTCATTGGTCCTGTGCTGGCGGTAATGATGTTGTGCTTGCCAATTATCGCTCTTGGATTGATGTTGTTATCGTGGTTGTTTGAGATTAATTTGCCAACATTATTTTTATTGGCACAATTTTCAGTGCTCAGTTGCTCCATCGTTCATTGGAGCCGAATTCAACGTTGGCGCGCGGCAGAAACCTTGTTTTTACTACCTTGTTATAGTGGCCTGAACGGATTGCGTGATGCATTTTATCGAAGCCAATATCGTTTTATTGTGGTTTTGGTGATGATGGTCAGTGCGCTAGGGCTAGTAAAATGGCTTATTGAGCCACAAATAACTCTGCCGTTTGTGGCTCATTTAGGGTTAAGTACTTTTTGGGGCAGTGCCATTATGCTCGGTGCTGGCTCGGCTTGTCGTAACAGCTATCAAGCGACTGCGGCAATGCTGATTGTATTGATACACTCCATTCTGGTGTCACTGAGCTTTGCCGCCTTAAGGGACGGCGACAGCTTGACGATGTGGCTGCTTATTGATATTCCGCTAGTGGTCATCGGTATACTTGCACTAGTGTGGGGTAAGAGTCAGTTATGGAAAAATGGCATTAGTGCAGCTTAACAGCAGGTCTAATTTTAGTCCGAACGTGACGTTAAGCTCAAAAATAGAGCAAAAGCTCTTATGGTTTGTGGCCGCTTAATGTAGAATGCGAAAAGCGGAACACCTGTAAGCTAAAAAGGCCACAGCCATATGTCATTAGATCAATACCACGTAGTCCAACTTCTGCAGCAACAAGGTCAGTCTCTAGGTCAGAATATCGCCCTTGAAGGCTTTGATATGCCGGCCCCTTGGCACACTGTCTCTTGGAGTGCATTTAATACAATCACCGACTCAGTCGCACAGTTGTTAATTGAATTTGGCTTACAAGTACAAGACAAGGTGGTTATTTTAGCCCAAAACTGCCCACAGTGGACTTGTGCTGATATTGGCGCCCTAAAAGCGCGCAATGTGGTCGTGCCTGTGTATCCCACCAGTACTATCGATCAAGCGGTGTTTATTGTTAATGATGCTCAAGCTAAATTAATTTTTGCCGGTAACCAACAGCAATACGACATGGCATGTACCATTGCTGCTCAAGCAGACTGCGTAGAGCATATTGTGGTGTTTGATGCGAATGTGACCCTGAATGCCGATAATCATGTGTATTTTGATCAGGTATTAGCGGCGCAATTTAATCCGCTGATTAACGCAGAACTCAATACCAGGCTTTCCAATAGCAACCTAGATGACTTATTAACGCTGATTTATACCTCTGGCACCACAGGTAACCCTAAAGGTGTGATGTTGGACTACCGTAATTTTGCCTCAATGATCAATCAACATGACAGTAAGTTACCTTTTACAGCGGGTGATGTGTCGTTGGCATTTTTACCGCTGAGCCATGTATTTGAACGCGGTTGGAGCATGTATGTATTGTGTCGCGGCGGCCATAATGTCTATCTAAACGACACGAATCGAATTAAAGAAGCCCTCGTTGCGGTAAAACCTCATACCTTATGTGTTGTGCCGCGATTTTTAGAGAAAATATACAGCGCAGTACACGATAAAGTCGGCCAAGCCTCTAAACCAAGGCAAGCTCTGTTTGCCTGGGCGATGAGAGTAGGCAAACGTCAATTTGACGTTAGCCAAGGCCGTGCTGCAGGAAGTTTGTGGTTAAGTGCACAGTGGCAGCTGGCTAACAAGCTGGTTTACAGTAAGCTACAGCAAGTGCTGGGTGGCAGGTTAAAGTTTATGCCTGTTGGCGGTGCAGCTCTCGATGTGAATGTGGGCAGCTTTTTTCACAGCATTGATGTGCCGGTATTGTGTGGTTATGGCATGACAGAGACCAGCGCCACAGTAACTTGTAACACCTTAGATAATCGCGTATCGGGATCGAACGGCAAGCCACTCGATGCCATGCAAATTAAGCTAGGCAAAGATGATGAAATCTTAGTGCGTGGCGACACTGTGATGCGCGGTTATTACAATCGACCACAAGATACAGCTGAAGCCTTTGAAGATGGTTGGTTAAAAACCGGTGATGCAGGGCGTATTGATGAGCAAGGTAACTTATATATTACCGATCGTATTAAAGAATTAATGAAAACCTCGAACGGTAAATACATAGCACCGCAGCGAGTTGAAGGTAAGGTGGCTTGTTGTCCGTTTATCGAACAAGTCGCCATTGTTGCCGATGCGCGTAATTATGTATCTGCCCTCATTGTGCCAGCATTTGAAGCATTAAATACTTGGGCTAAAGCCCAAGGTATTCATGTTGAAAACCCAATTGAGTTATTACGTCACTCACAAGTGGTGGCTCATTTCGAGCAGCGATTAATTGAGTTGCAGCATGAGCTAGCTGGGTTTGAAAAAATCAAAAAATTCACCTTATTACATGAAGCATTTTCAATGGAGTCTGGACTCATTACGCCAACATTAAAGCTGCGTCGTAAAATGATTTACAGCAAATATCATAGTGAAATTAATGCCATGTACGGGCAGTAATTAATTATCAATAATAATCCTAAAGGACGCACTAGCGTCCTTTTTTGTAATACTTAGTGATAATTGCCAGTATTTTCAGTAGCGGTACAATGCCATTCTTAAAATGAGGCAACATAGAGGGAACTATGGAAATTATCACGGTAAATGGAAAGCCTGTTTTTAGGTCTAGCACTCAGTCTTTTTATGGCAATCAATTTAGCCAGAAAGTGTTGGCTAATATCGATACAAAAACTCTTTTTAAAAAAATTGATGCGATACCAGGGCTTGCGGGCGCAGGAATCGTTTATATTGATAGCAAGTACAACATTATTGAATTAAGAAAATTCGAACCTGTTTGCCAACTAAATCCGATTAAAATCGTTCTAAGGGAGCCGCCTCAATTAATGAGTCAGGCTGAGTTTGCCTCCCATTTAAAAGGTAGCCAAGGTAATATCCGTGAATCTAAATTAGTTGGTGAATTGGGAAATGCTGCTTGGAGTTGTGGGACTGCAATGGTTGGTTGGTTTGTAATTGCAACTAGTACCGTATCGATTCCCTTAACTGGTGGATTAAGCACTGCAATTACTTACCTTGCTTCAGCTGCTACAATTGCTGGTACCTTACAATGTATTAATGGTGTTGTTAGGGGCACAAATGAATTTATTGCACCTGAAAGAAATGATTATTTAGATAATCAAGAATGGTATGAAAACGCAACAATGGCAGTAGATTTAGTGTCGTTAGCGGGTGCTTCTGCTTCTGCTTTTGTAACAATCAAAACAATTAAGATTATGCAGGCAAATAGTGGAAGATCGACTTTAGATATGCTTAAGAGTTTGTCAAGACCAGAGCAAAGAAGGTTGAATAACGAAATAATTAGAGCCAATATACCAGGAGTATCCAACAAAATTTTGAAAAGTATAAGAAAAAGACCCGGATATAAATCCTATTCAACAAAACACATAACAGCATCTTTCCGGCTTCAGATAGTCGATGCTGTAGGTGCTTCTATGAGCTTTACTGGTAGTGTTTCATCCGGAACATTAAGATCTTTAGCAGTAGCCGTAGGTATTTATGAGGAGTTTCCTCCAGAATGAGTAATGATATTACAAAGGATGAATCTGTTGGTCTTTTCTCTTATGCCAAAGGAATGATCATTTTTCTCATGGCGTCTTTATTAATGACAGTTTCAATTGCTTTGATTCTATCATTTTCTATTCACGAGTATTTTTCACTAAGTCCTGAAATAATGCTCGTTATATTATGTTTTGCAACAATATACTTTTTTGTTGTCAATTTTCGAGTTGTGAGAGGTTCATTCCGAGCTGTGAAGATATTAAAATATACATTATATATTTTAATTTTTTTCTTTTTACCTTCCATGTTTATGCGCAGTTTTGAGATTACTTCCATTGCTGTAAACTTTATTTGTTTAACTTTTCCAATACTATCAATATGGATTATACAAAGTAGTATATATCTCGCTTTTGTTAAAAAGCAGCATGATGCAGTCCAAAATTGGAAGAATATACAGGCTGAGGCTGATATTGTCGTTGCACAACAGCGAAAATCTGCAGAGGTTATCGACGCCAGTAAGGATTCTATAAACTAAAATAATATAGTGGTCTGTCCCCCGGTACTTTCCTTGCATTCCCCATAATTCCTTCGCAATACAGACTTTTTTAATGACCTCGAGTGAGATGTGTCGTTAGAATGGGCTAATGACATTTGTTCAACGAACAAAACGTCAATGGACTCAAAATAATAATAAAGGATTCTTTGTGACAGACACTCAATTTAGCATGACCCTCAAACCGCGCTTTTGTGAAACCGACGCATTAGGACACATTAACAACACGGTTATTCCTGTGTGGTTTGAAGCGGCTCGTGAGCCCATTTTTGAAATCGTAAATCCAGGCCAAGATTTAACTAAGTGGAACATGATCATTGCTGGTTTTACTGTCGCCTTTACCGCGCCAACGTATTATGGCGCGGAAGTTATGGTTAAAACGCATATTAGCCGTTTAGGCAATAGCAGCTTCGATATATTACAAAGCTGTTGGCAGCAAGGTAAAAAAACCGCTGAAGCGACCACCACCATGGTTCACTACAATTACCAAACTGAAAAAAGCGAGCCACTTGCTGAGCTTGTACGTCAGCAATTGGCAGCGTTAACGGGTCCGGTTTAAGGTGTTAATGAGCCATAATAACTTTAGGTAACATAAGGGCTTAACGTATAAATTTGACCACATAGCTGCAGCTGGTATTGATGTTAAAATTTTCCGTTTTAGCCCACGCCAGCCCAGTACGAACTAATTTTTCAGCAATACCTTGGCCGCGTAAAGCCGGTGGGACAAAGGTGCGCTGGAAATCGATACTTTGACCATCTAAGTGGTATTCGAGCACGGCTTCAGCCCCTTGAGTGACGACCACAAAACGATGTCGATCGACTTGATGTTGCACTGTTACAGCTTCTTGGTTGCTCATGGCTTGTTCTCTATTGTTATTGATTGCTGCATTGTTTAAGCAAGATTAATGTCGTTATGCATGCGGTTACAAAAGATCGTTATTCATGCAGCTTCAATGCGGCAAGTAATTCTGGGGTTAATTTGGCTTTTTGGTTTGTTTTGAAGTTAAACATCACCACTTTTGCCCAGCCGATAGTCGTAACAGCTTGCTGTGCTTTACTGAACACTGTGTAATGCATCACAAAGCGGTCTTGAGTGATGTCACTTATTTTTACGCCAACAATGATAGCGTCAGGAAAGGTCAGTGGGCGCTTAAAGCGGGCATTGGTTTCGCTTAATACTGGGCCTACTCCAGTGGTTTTTATATCGCCTAGTAGGTTAATTTGATTAAAGAAATCGAGACGCGCGGTTTCAAAGTACTTAAAATATACTGAGTTATTAACGTGTTGTAGAGCATCCATTTCACCCCATGCTACTTGAATGTCTGTGCTGATAGAATGTTGAGCTAAAAAGTCATTCATGGCGGTTCTCTGTTGTGGATTAATAAATTAAACGCTTGTTTAAATTTCAACTGTTAATCTAACAGTCCGGACGATGAACAACAAGGGACAGTGGCTATTACAGTAAGTATATCCAGTGAACTTATAAGGATTTCACCTTGCGAAAAGAGACTTATCTAACAACATCGAGTTTATGGATATCGTCATGTTGGGCAGTGTTTACTGCACGATTTGCTAAGCTGCAAACTCAACTTAGTGCGCCGCAAAAGCTCTACCTCGTCGCGATAGTGTTGTTGTTTTGTACTGACTCCGTTGTGTGGGTGGCGATTATCAGCGTCATGGCGATGTCGATTGAGTTCTGGCATTTATTTGAACGCATGTGGCACAGTTTGGCTGGTAAAGCGGTGTTGTTATTGTTCTACGCCATCGTAGCTAATTTTGCCTTGGCAAGCTCAAGTTCAGTGGTTAACGATGTGGTTGGTGTGGCTGCTAGTAGTTTTAATTATACTCATAACTTTGCCATATTATTGTATATCCCAGCATGGAGTGTGGTGATGAGCTGTATAGTATTGTTAGTACTGCAGCTTATTTTCCCGCTGATGTTTACCGTGTCTTTTTTACTCCGTCCTTTTGGTGTAACCAATTTTCGCTTGATTAGTCATCAACATTTTCATCGTACTACTTTTTGGGTGCGGGTGATTTTAGCTGCTGTTGTGCTGTATCACCTTGCCATGCTGATGGATCTGGGTGGGCAGATTGAGAAAGCCTTAGATGATCCACAAGTTGTGCAATTAGTTGAAGCCAAAACAGAAGATGAAATAATCGCAGATGATGGCACCCCTTTAGTTGTAAAACAACAAGGTGAGCAGCAAGAGGTTGCAGAGCCTCCGTTGATTAAAAGTGCTGATGAATTGGTGCATGATCAAGAACGTGACGTGATCGATGAGATTGCGAAGCGGCCATATAACCATTTACGCAGCCAGTATTTTACCAGTGTGCGCAAAGCCATTGCCTTGTTTGCTTTTCAGTTAGAGGCTAATGCTAAATCGCGCTGCCAAAAGCTGCCACTGTCGCATGTAGTTGAACTTAATGATTATGAAATACTTGAGATAACGCCAGATATCAATGCTGTGTATGGTTATCATTTTGAAGTTAAAAAATGCATCTCACCGGCATTTCCTAGCAGCTAATAAGTAGCACATATAAAAAAACGACCCAAGAGGCCGTTTTTTATATGTGCTGCTAAAGTCTTAATCGAAGGTTAGCTCACTAAAGCTAGTTACTTTTTTACACTTAGCTTGACGTTGATCGGCAAAACGGAGCATTTGGCAAGTCGTCATCCCCGCCGCTTCTGCAGCAACAAGTTCTTCTGCTACGTCTGACACAAATAAGATCTGCTTTGGCTTCAAGCTGATGGTATTGCAAATATTGCAGTAGGCTTGTTTGTCTAACTTATTGCCTGTTCGGGTATCAAAGTGACCATTGAACGAACTGGTTAAATCGCCTGCTTCGGTGTGGCTGAATAACAGTTTTTGTGCTTCGACAGAGCCAGAAGAGAAGCTGTAAATACGAATGCCTTTCTCTTTAATGCGCTCAATGCTCTCGATAAAGTCTGGATAAATATGGCCAGTAAACTCAACGCGGTTATAACCCTGTTTCCAGATTAATCCCTGCAGGGTTTTCAGTGGCGTAAGTTTGCGATCTTCGTCGATCCATTGCTGTAAAATCTCGATGACTCGTTCAAGTGACGCATCGGGTTCTAGGGCGATATCTTTAACATCGCTAATACAATAATCAACGACTACGTTATGTTGGTTTTGCTCAAGAAAATCAGCCATAGCCTTTCTTGAGTAAGGAAATAACACATCCTGAATAAAGTTAAGATCGGTAGTGGTACCGGCGGTATCAACGATAATAGCTCTAATGCTCATAAGACTTGTTACTCCAAAACAATAATTAACTTAATGATGATCCTATGCTTTATTGGGGATTAAGGCTAGTGCTATTCATCACTTTGCCCCTGTATTCGCTGATTTTGAGTGCAAGGTGTGAGCTAAGTTTAGATAACGCTAAATTGCCTTGAGTGATGCGGTCTGGTAGCTTCAGGGATAACTTTATGCTCGAGTTTTACAAGGAAGGCACCATGCTTACAACAGGGACAAAACGTTATTTCAAATGGCCGCTCATTTGGATTAACCGTATAACGAGATACACGCTATTACTGAGTTTTTTCTCCATAGGCGCGGTGTCTGCCACTGAGGTATGGCCGCAACTTAACACTGAAACCCTGAGTGTCAGTTCCACTCTATTTAGTGACCCAGCTGACTTTGTGGTGACCTTGCCAAACGGTTATACCAAGCAAACCGATAAGCGTTATGTGGTGTTATTTGACTTACATCCACGTAGCCATTTGTATTTGTCGGGAATGCACGATTGGATGAGCCATAATGGCGGATGGCCGTGGTTAGAGACTATCATTGTCACCGCGCCAGATGGTCATCAAGGGCTAGGCAAGTTGAAAAAGCAGGCCATTGAACAACGAGGCGACCAAGCTTTACTGGATTTTTTTGAGCAAGACTTATTGCCAGCGATAGATAAACGTTATCGTACCAATGGCTTTCGTATTTTTAATGGTTTTACTGGCAATGCGGGTTTAGTGCTATATAGCCTCATCAATCGTCCTAGTCTGTTTAATGCGTATATTGCTGCTAGTCCGGTACTTTCTAAAGAGTTTGCTTATGTGTTAAGCGATGCGCCCAAAAAGCTGCAAAGCATGAAAAACCAGGCGCGATTTTTATTCGTGAGCACCAGCGACAGCGACTTTGAGCAAAGGCAGCTCGACTCGTTTGCGACGCTTGAAAATACTATTCAGACCCATGCCAATAGCAAATTGAATTATCAAATAAAGCGCTTTGATGGCAGCTATTATATGACTCAACCTATTTTGGCGACGGCATTGGGTATTGAGATGATATTTAATGATGTGCATAGCGTATTAGCGGCAGACTCTGAGGTGTCACAACAAGGTACTAAGGCGATTCTAGCCTATTACAAGCACCTTTCAGATGACGTTTATGGCTTTGATGTACCTGCGATTGATTCGCTGCTAGCGTTGGCTGATAGTTTACCTCCGGAGCAAGCCATTAGTGTATATCAAGACACGATTAACGCTTACCCAAAAGCTGACTCCGCTTATCATTCGTTAGCCAGTGTTTATGCAGCAGCAGGTGACATTGACCAAGCAATCGCTTTTGAAAAACAAGCGCTCGCCAATACTGATCATCCGTTTTATCAAAGTAAATACACTCAGCAATTAGCTGAATATCAAGCGCAGTAAAATTAACTCTGGTGAGTTTATTACAGTAAAATACGGGGCGAGATTTCGCCCCGTATTTTTGATTGCGTTATTGTTTACGCAGCAGTCTCAAGCCACTGATTGATTTTCTGTTCCATTAAATCCAACGGTAATGCACCATTTTCTAAAAGACGATCATGAAACACTTTAATATCGAACTTATCACCTAAAACTTGTTTGGCTTTTTCGCGAAGTTCGATAATTTTTAGCTCACCTAGTTTATAACCCAGTGCTTGCCCCGGCCATACTGTGTAACGTTCAATCTCAGCTGTCGCTTCAGATTGATGAATACCTTCAGTCGCTACCGCGTAATCAATGGCTTTTTCACGGCTCCAACCTTTGGCGTGCATGCCCGTATCAACCACTAAACGTACTGCACGATGTAGCTCAGATTGTAAGCGACCAATATTATCAATTGGGTCATTAGCATAAATACCCATTTCGGCAGCTAGGCGTTCAGCGTACAAGGCCCAGCCTTCACCAGCCGCATTGGAGTAAAATACGGTACTCAACAGGGGCAATTCATCAGACAAGCCAATAATGGTTTGTAAATGATGACCTGGATTGGTTTCGTGGTAGGTCAAGGTTTGTAATGAATAAGATGGCAGTGATGCTGTATCATACAAGCTGATCCAGAACGTGCCTTTGCGTGAACCATCTTGCGATGGAGCATCATAAAATGCACCGCTAGTTGAAGCCGCACGACTATCTGGTACCGCTTCAATGGCCACATCTTGGTCAGGTAAACGGCCAAACCAGTCTGGTAATTTGGCATCAACTAAGGCTAAGTCGGCATCAATATCGGCCATTAGTTGTTGCTTACCTTCTGGCGTATTTGGGTAAAGATATTGTGGGTCGTTGAGCAATACTTGCATGCGCTCACCTACAGTACCGTCAACATAACCCACCTCTTTAAGTAGTCCGTCCATTTCGAGAGTAATCCGTGCCACTTCGGCCAAACCGAGTTGATGAATGTCATCGGCGGTTTTAGTTGAGTTACCTAAATGTTGGATAAGTGTCTGATATAGCTTAGCCCCTTGAGGCAAACGACCAATGCCAGCTTCATGGGTTGCTTTTGGACGCACGGCTTCTAACGCATTGATTAGTTGGCGAGTTGCGGCATAGTATTTAGTTTCAACCAGTTCAGCGGCAGAGCTGATTAACGCATCACTACCCGCAACCTTTGCAGTATTAAGTTTAGCGCCAAAACTGGTAACTAAAGGATGCATGTTAGCCGGGCTGCTGATTTGTGCCTGTAACCCTCGTAAGGTGTTATCAATAACAAAATCGGGGGGGAATGACGCCTATATCGGCATCATGGTTAAGCTTATCGACAAGCGTGCCCATTGCTGCAGGGTACATGCTTAAACGGTTTAAATAGGCGTTCGCTTCATCGGTATTGGTTACGGCAAATTTGTCTTCCATATAACCCGGAAATTCAATTTGTAAACCCGATAGGTGGTTGACGGAGTAGGGTAAAAACCACACACCATATTCGCCTAATACTGTGCCATAATTCACTGTTTGAGCCGGCAGCAATGCGCCTTTTACTTCCGATTTTATCGCGCTCAAGCTTATTTTCTCTGAATCGCTAAGGCTTGAGGTATCAATACTGTTCAGTTGACTCAGTATTGCCTTAAGGCCTTTTCGACGGTGAGTTTCACCAGATGGGCTGTAGTCGGTGAGTTTAGACATCACTTTGGCGTTGATACTGGCATCGCTCACGCCATAGTAAGTGGCAATTTCTGGTCTAAGTAAAAAGTAATCTCTCGTGATCGACTCTACTTGTTGTTTAAGGCTTAGCTTGGTCGCTGAGTTACCTGTTTGGTCGCTGGCTGTTTTTGAGTTGTTATTAGCTGTGCTGGGATCAGAACAAGCGGTGGCAAGCAGACTTATAATGATGGCAGGGATAATTTTTTTCATTGATTACTCATTACGTTAATAGTGGCATTCAAGTACGAATATGAGCATATCCTAACAGTTATGAGGCTTAAGCTGTTGCAGTTTTATGTGCGACCTATTGAAAAATAACGCTGTCAGTTTGACGATGAGGTATAAATATGGTCTAACATTATTGAACATTGACATGAAATGGAGAAGGATATGTTAGGTGAAAGCCATGCGTTATTAGTTGATTTTCCTGAGTATCAAGACAAGATTTTGATGTTAACCGCCACTGATACTGAGTTTGCAGAAGATGCAAAGCAGTACCATAATTTAGATACTGAAATTCGTAAGCTGGAGTTACGCAACTCTCCAACAAGTGATGACTTTATGCATCAAGCCAAGCTTGACCGAACCGTGCTCAAAGACAAGCTTTACCAGCAGTTTACGCAAGCTTAATTCGTTTATTCGGCATTTTTGGCTATGTCATCATTTAGGTTGTGATGACATGGTCAATTCTTGCTGCCATACCAGACAATTAAATTAGGCATAAAATTGCTGGTTATTGTTCGATTCTTATCATGTTAGGTTGCCATTCTGTACCGTTGTAGCGGCGTTAAAACGCCATAGTAGTCGATTGAACTCACTTATAGAGACATTGATAGCATTGAGTTGTATAGCTTAAAACCTGAGGTTCTTTCTTCTTGGGAAGAGCTTGGACGACTATTGGTTGATGATTTTTTAGAAATTCCTAGTACAGGTGCGCCTTTATCCAAAACAGGGATGTTTTGGCTAAGCCCACACGGATATGCTTGCGGCGTCTCGCTTAATCATCTGCACTGAGCCTGCGGCAGGCAATTAGTCACAGTGAAGTGACGATTCAAGTTAAGCCAAGCCAGTACCAAGTTGTTTAGGCGCAGTAACTTACTACGCTAAACGGTGTCCCAAATCATTTACTCTTTTGCAAATACCTGATGGCCGTTGACCCAGGTGGCGATGACGTTGTTTTGCCAAATCTGTTGTGGGTTAATTTTAAAATAATCATCTTCGACTAAGATAAAGTCAGCTTTTTTACCGGGTTCTAATGAACCTAATAATTGCTCTTGGTGGCCCGCGTAGGCGGCGTCGATGGTGAAGCTTTTGAGTGCTTCGATGCGTGATAGTTTTTCGCTAGAGAGCCAGCCGTCGAGTGGCTGGTTAACATGATCTTGGCGGGTAACTGATGCATGTAATCCAAAAAATGGGTTAGGTGACTCGATGGGAAAGTCTGAACCGTTGGCGATAACGGCATTGGCATTTAACAGTTTTCGCCATGCATAAGCGCCGGCTAGACGGGCTTTACCTAAACGATTTTCGGCCATGTTTTTATCGCTGGTAGCGTGTGTTGCTTGAATTGAGGCGATAACCCCAAGTTGGGCAAAGCGCGGTATATCGGCTAAATCGAGAATTTGTGCGTGTTCAATGCGGTGGCGTAATACTTTAGAGTCTGTGGCTGCAATCGCGGTTTGGTATTTATCGAGTACGACTTGATTGGCATTATCGCCAATGGCGTGGGTGTTGACCTGAAATCCCGCTTTCATCGACTGTAAAATTAGTTTGCCTAATTGCTCGTCTGAGTAAAGCATTAAGCCTTTATGGCCAGGTTGATCTGAGTATTCTTTGATTAACGCAGCGCCGCGACTGCCCAGTGCGCCATCGGCTGATATTTTAACGCTGTCGACTTTAAACATATCGTCAGCCGTGGTGATGAATCCTTGTTTTAATATGGTGTCAAAGCGTGGGTCTTCTACCGACAGCATGCCATTGACTCGAATGCTCATGGCTTTTTTATCGGCTAATTGCTGATAGGCTTTGATGTTAGCAATGCTAATGCCAGCATCGTGAACGCTGGTGAGTCCGTAAGAGGCAAGGCTGTTCATCGCTAGCGTTAAAGTGGATTCAAGTTGCTGCTGGTTAAGGTCTGGAATGATGTTAAACACTAAGTTCATTGCGTTGTCGATAAGTACGCCAGTTGGATTACCTTGCTCATCTTTAACAATTTCCCCGCCTTCTGGCGCGACTGTGTTGGCGGAAATACCGGCTAGCGCTAGGGCTTTGCTATTCACCCAAATAGCATGGCCATCTACCCGACCAAATGACACTGGGTTAGCGCTAAAGGCTTTATCTAGGCTTTCTTTGCTGGGAAATTGCTTACTGCCCCATAATTCTTGGTTCCAACCGCGACCCATCAGCCAGCCATCGGTGGGATTTTTTTTACTGAATGCTTGAGCTCGCGCAACAGCATCTTGCTCGCTACTGGTATTGGTCAAATCAGCGGTGAGCAGACTCAAGCCGTAATTCAGTACATGACCATGGGCGTCGATTAATCCAGGCAGCAGCGTTTTACCTTGTCCATCAATTAAGGTGATATCCGTTGCCGTGGGTAAGGTTTGATTTTGGCTAAATAACTGATCAATTTTATCATCGGTAAATTGAATCGCATTAAAGGTTTGCAGTTTGCCGTCAACGAGAGTGTAGCCATTAACGTGATGCACCAGTGTGGTTTGCGCCATGCTGTTAGCGCTAAAACCTGCAAAACCCAATGCTATCGATAGCGCTAAATACCCTTTTTTCATCTTGTTATCCCTTGTCATACGACCATTTAATCAGTACCCATTAAATGTTAATTAATCGTTAATGGCAAGAGGCGTAATGGGATGTCGATTAGCGTTTTATGTGTTTAACTCCTTTGTCTAAGGATTTGTAAATTAGCTTAACGGCCAATTCTGATTAGACGTTAAGCTGTTGTCATGGCGGATGACTAAATCACAGTAACTGACTGGTTACTGCACGATTAATGCGGTAGGGCAATTACCTGACCTTTTTTGACCACGGTTTTGCACGGATTAACCCCGTATGCGTAAGCCAATTGTGCTGGTGTGGTGATATCCCACAAGCAGAAGTCAGCTTGTTTGCCGACTGCGATACTGCCAAGGTGATTGTCGATGCCTAAGGATTTTGCTGCATTAATGGTCACACCTTGTAAGGCTTCTTCTGGGGTTAATCTAAATAGCGTACAGGCCATATTGAGCATTAATAAGGTTGAGCAAATAGGCGATGACCCCGGATTAAAATCGCTGGCAATCACCATAGGTACCTTGTATTGGCGCAATAATTCAATTGGCGGTAATTGGGTTTCGCGTAAAAAGTAAAATGCCCCTGGTAACAAGGTTGCGCAGGTACCGCTTTCACTAATGGCTTTAACGCCAGCTTCGTCTAAAAACTCAATATGATCGACTGATTTAGCCCCAAGCTTGGCGGCTAAGGCGCTACCGCCCATGTTGGTTAATTGCTCGGCATGCAGTTTTATCTGTAATCCTGCTTGTTTAGCTGCGGTTAATACTCGCTCCGTTTGCTCAAGACTAAAGGCGATATTTTCACAAAAGACATCCACAGCATCAGCAAGGTTTTCAGCGATTACCGCGGGGAGCATGTCATTGATGACGAGGTCGATGTACGCATCGGCATTATCTTTATATTCTGGCGGGATAGCATGGGCGCCTAAAAAGGTGGTGCAGACGTCAATATGATGATGCTCGCCGAGTTCACGCGCTACGCGAAGTAATTTAAGTTCGGTTTCGGTGTTCAAGCCATAGCCTGATTTAATTTCAACTGTGGTGACGCCTTCTCTGGCTAGGGCGTTTAAGCGTTGTCGGCCCAGTTCAAAGAGTTCGGCTTCATCGGCATCACGACACGCATTAACCGTTGAGATAATACCGCCACCTGCGCGAGCGATTTCGGCGTAAGTCGCACCTTGTAAACGCTGTTCAAATTCGTGGGCACGATTACCGGCAAAGACTAAGTGGGTGTGTGCATCAATGAGCCCCGGCGTGATCCAGCCGCCTTTGCCTCTGTAAACAGGTGTTGCCAGTACATCAAACTCAGGTAGTTCACTGCGCGGGCCAACCCAAGCAATTTTACCGTCTTTTACTGCAATGGCCGCTTGATGTATTACGCCGTAAGCCCCTTGGATATTGGTATCCATGGTGGCCACGTTTACATCAATCCACACTTGATCCCACGACATAACATCCCCTCAAAATCGGTTTATAACTGTTTGCTAAACAATACTTGTTTTAGCTTGTATATACAAGGTAGGATGAATGATGTGTTTTTAAACAGCAATGGCATTATTGTCTAAAAAACCTGAGAGCGCTGATATGGTCCAAGCAAAGTTTGCCCAAATAAAACAATTCATTTTGAGCCGTATTGAAACGGGCGAATGGCAAGAAAACGATCGAGTGCCGTCTGAAAATCAGTTAACTGAATTGTTTGCCTGTAGCCGCATGACAGCAAGGCGGGCGTTAACTGAGCTGGTGGACTCGGGCGTGTTAGAGCGCACTCAAGGGGTTGGCACGTTTGTGGCGGGATTAAAGTCGCAATCGTCACTGTTGGCTATTCGTAATATTGCCGACGAGATAAAAGATCGCGGCCATGGCTATAGCGTTCAACAGCTGGAACTAAAACAAATAGATGCCTCAACCGCGGTTGCGAATGCGTTAGGACTTGAAGTCGGCAGCCCAGTATTTTATTCAGTATTAGTGCATTGCGAGCAAGGCTTACCACTGCAAGTTGAAGAGCGTTATGTGAATCCACTACTTGTACCTAATTACCTACAACAAGATTTTAACTTACATACACCCCATGAATATTTATCGGCGGTGGCGCCACTGACAGAGGCTAAACATACCGTTGAAGCCATTATGGCTAATGAGCTGTTGCAGCAACGTTTAGCTATTACGGCGAGTGAACCCTGTTTACAAATTTTACGTCGTACTTGGTCACGCCAAGGTGTGGTCAGTTTTGCTCGCTTAGTTCACCCGGGCAGCAAGTTTAAACTGGGTGGTCATTTAACGTTTGCGCGTTAAATAGTGATATCGAAAATGAAAACCGTAAGACATTAATCATAAACAACAAGACCAATAAAAAAACCAAACCGAATTAATCGGTTGAAGAGGATAATATGGACAAACGACATGATCCAAGCCGTCGCATTATTGCCCCGCACGGTACTCAATTACAGTGTAAAAGCTGGTTAACTGAAGCGGCAATGCGGATGTTAATGAATAACCTCCACCCAGATGTAGCCGAGCGCCCAGAAGACCTAGTGGTTTATGGCGGTATTGGCCGAGCTGCGCGTGACTGGCAAAGTTACGACAAGATTATTGAGGTGCTAAAGCGCCTTGAAGACGATGAAACCTTATTAGTGCAGTCTGGAAAACCTGTTGGGGTGTTTACCACTCATGCCAATGCGCCCCGCGTGATTATTGCTAATTCAAACCTAGTACCACATTGGGCTAACTGGGAGCACTTTAATGAACTGGATAAAAAAGGTTTGGCTATGTATGGCCAAATGACCGCTGGTTCGTGGATTTATATTGGTTCCCAAGGCATTGTTCAAGGCACCTACGAAACCTTTGTCGCCATGGCAAAACAGCACTTTAATGGCTCGTCAGCAGGCAAGTGGATTTTAACTGGCGGTTTAGGTGGCATGGGCGGCGCGCAACCATTGGCTGGTACTATGGCAGGTTATTCAGTATTAACCTGTGAAGTCGATGAAAGCCGTATCGATTTTCGCATGCGCACCGGTTACGTCGACAAAAAAGCCACTTCATTAGATCAAGCATTAGCGATGATTTATGAAGCAAACCAAAGCGGCAAGCCTGTTTCGGTGGGTTTATTAGCGAATGCCGCCGATGTGTTTACTGAGTTAGTGACTCGCGGCATTGTGCCTGATGTGGTCACTGACCAAACCTCAGCCCACGATCCATTAAACGGCTATTTACCTCAAGGCTGGACCTTAGAGCACGCAGCGCAAATGCGTAAAACTGACGAAGCGGCAGTGGTTAAAGCGGCTAAGCAGTCAATGGCCGTTCAAGTTAAAGCTATGTTGGCATTACAAGCTGCCGGTGCGGCAACCACGGATTACGGTAATAATATTCGTCAAATGGCCTTTGAAGAAGGTGTGAAGAATGCGTTCGACTTCCCAGGGTTTGTGCCTGCGTATGTGCGGCCATTATTTTGTGAAGGCATTGGACCATTCCGTTGGGTCGCCTTGTCTGGCGATCCGCAAGATATCTATAAGACAGATGCCAAAGTCAAAGAGCTGATCCCTGATAATCCGCAGTTACACAATTGGCTCGACATGGCGCGTGAGCGTATTGCATTTCAAGGTCTGCCGGCACGTATCTGTTGGGTTGGCTTAAAAGATCGCGCTCGTTTAGCGTTAGCCTTTAATGAAATGGTCAAAAATGGTGAGTTATCCGCACCGATTGTCATTGGTCGTGATCACTTAGATTCTGGCTCAGTTGCCAGCCCGAACCGTGAAACCGAAGCCATGCTCGACGGTTCTGATGCGGTATCGGATTGGCCATTAATGAATGCTTTACTCAATACGGCCAGTGGTGCGACTTGGGTATCATTACATCATGGCGGCGGCGTAGGCATGGGCTTTAGTCAGCACTCAGGGGTGGTGATTGTTGCCGATGGTACCGATGAGGCTGCGGTAAGATTAGGCCGAGTATTATGGAACGACCCCGCTACTGGGGTAATGCGTCATGCAGATGCTGGCTATGACATTGCAAAAAATTGTGCCAAAGAGCAAGGCTTAGACCTGCCAATGTTAGGAGCATAACCCATGTCGACTTATTCATTTGAACTTATTCCAGGTACGCTGACATTAGCTCAGACTCGTGCGATCAGCCGTAATGATGTCAAGCTGACTCTTGCAACTGCAGCGATTGAAGACATTAAGCAAAGTGCTGAAATCGTTCAGCAGGTGCTCCGCGAAGGCCGAACTGTTTACGGCATTAATACAGGCTTTGGTTTATTAGCTAATACTAAAATTGCCCCTGAAGACCTGCAATTACTGCAACGCTCTATTGTGCTGTCTCATGCCGCAGGTATTGGCAAATACATGCAAGATGCCACTGTGCGCCTAATGATGGTATTGAAAATTAACTCATTAAGTCGCGGTTTTTCGGGTATTCGTTTAGAAGTGATTGAGTTTTTAATCCAGCTAATCAATGCCGGTGTGTATCCATGTGTTCCTGAAAAGGGCTCGGTTGGTGCATCAGGTGATTTAGCGCCACTCGCACACATGTGTTTGCCGTTATTAGGCGAAGGCGAAATGAGTTATCAAGGCCAGATCATTAGCGCTAAAGAAGGCTTAGACATCGCAGGATTACACCCCATAGAATTAGCCGCTAAAGAAGGTTTAGCGCTTCTCAATGGTACTCAAGCATCGACAGCGCTAGCGCTTGAAGGGTTATTTAATGCCGAAGACTTGTTTGCTGCCAGTTCAGTGATTGGTGCTATGAGTGTTGAAGCGGCTATGGGCAGTCGTAGCCCATTTGATATACGCATTCATGCTGCGCGTGGTCAAAAAGGCCAAATTGATTCGGCCGCTATTTTCCGTCATCTGTTAAGCAATGAGTCAGAAATTAGCTTAAGCCATACCAATTGCGAAAAAGTACAAGATCCCTATTCACTGCGTTGTCAGCCGCAAGTGTTAGGTGCCTGTTTAACCCAAATACGTCAAGCTGCAGAAGTGCTTGGGGCTGAAGCTAACGGTGTTACCGACAATCCACTGGTGTTCCAAGACACTGGCGATATTATTTCGGGCGGTAATTTTCATGCGGAACCTGTAGCAATGGCGGCAGATAATCTTGCAATTGCGATTGCTGAAATGGGTTCAATTTCCGAGCGTAGAATGGCTTTACTAATTGATTCTAGCTTATCTAAGTTGCCGCCATTTTTAGTGGATAACGGCGGGGTGAATTCTGGTTTTATGATTGCTCAGGTGACTGCGGCAGCGTTAGCGTCTGAGAACAAAACCTATGCTCACCCAGCCTCGGTAGACAGCTTACCCACATCGGCTAACCAAGAAGATCATGTGTCGATGGCCACCTTTGCTGCACGGCGCTTACGCTACATGAGCGAAAATACCCGTGGTGTATTAGCCATTGAATTGTTAGCTGCTGCACAAGGACTCGACTTTAGAACGCCTTTGCAACCAAGTACAGCAGTGGCAATGGCCAAAGCCGAACTGCGTAACATCGTCACGTTTTATGATAAAGACCGTTATTTTTCACCTGATATCGAGAACTCGGTCGATTTGTTATCGAGTGCAAGCTTTAACAGGCTGCTGCCACAGGGGATGTTACCGAGCTTTTAGTGATGCCACTGATCATTAGCATAAGATATTGATCAATAATCCGATAAAGGGCCGTAAGGTCCTTTTTTATTGCCTTTCTTGTGCAATGCTAAGCTAATTTTTGTTTAATCTTTCATAGGTATACTGACACTATTTATCACTGTTAACATAGCAGTGACTTACATTTATATTGAGCGTGCTACTGATCTTGTCGAGGTTTCGTTAACGTTCTGCATCAACACAATGCATAATGTCATATTGATAAGCCTGTGAATGCTTTATCATTTTTTACGCGATTTAATTTAAGTCTCTTTATTGAGTAAAGAGAACGTCTTGCTAAGGATTTTTTTGTGAATATAGATGTACGAGTTGAAATGGCGGCTTGGTTAACCCGCTTAGGCATTAATAGCCAACCATCGGATGGTGTTGCCACATCAATATTAGTTCTTGCTTGTTTACTAGTGGCAGGTATCAGTTACTACATTACCCACAGATTTGTGGTTCATGGTGTGAATGCCGTGATCCGTCGCTCCTCGGTGACTTGGGACGATATTTTTATGCGCTTTTTTGTATTTGAGCGCCTCGCTATTTTGGTACCGATTTTAATCCTCGATTTATTAATGCCTATTTTAGTGACTGAGCACCCGTTAATCAGTGCCATTATCGACCGTTCTCTTAGCGCTTTGTTGGTGTTCTTTATTATTCGCGCAATATATAGCGGCTTAAATGCCATCGATGAAATTGCTGATGTTAATCATGTGAATCGCCGTTTACCGGTAAAAAGCTTTGTTCAGCTAACCAAATTATTCCTGTTTTTTATTGGGTTAATTGTCGCATTTGCCATTTTAGCCGACCAGTCGCCTATTTATTTCTTTAGTGGCTTAGGTGTGGCAACTGGTTTGGTAATGCTAGTGTTTCGCGACACTATTTTGGGTTTTGTTGCCGGAATTCAGTTAGCGGCTAATCGCATGGTGAGTAAAGGCGATTGGATCCAAATGGATAAGTATGCTGCAGACGGCGCAGTTGAAGACGTCACATTAACCACAGTCAAAGTCCGCAACTGGGACAATACCATTACCATGATCCCAGCCTATGCATTAGTGTCTGATGCATTTAAGAACTGGCGCGGCATGTCTGAGTCTGGTGGTCGACGGATTAAGCGTTCAATCAACATCGATGTAAATAGTATTCAATTTTTAACTGATGAAGAACGTCTACGCCTAGGTAAGGTGAATTATTTAAAAGAATACTTACCACAAATATTTACTGAAATCAGTGTCGCTAATGCTAACGTAAGTGATATTGAAATGAAGGTGAACGGTCGTCATCTAACCAATATCGGAACATTCAGAGCATACTTACAAGAATATTTGCGCCGTCATGAAAAAATACATAAAGACATGACATTGATGGTTAGGCAGCTTGCGCCAACGACTGAAGGCTTACCCATCGAGTTGTATATTTTTACCAATGACATTCGATGGACCTATTACGAAGCCATTCAGGCCGATATTTTTGACCACATTTTTGCCGTGTTACCCGAGTTTGGCTTACGTGCGTTTCAAAATCCGACAGGAACCGATATTCGCAGCATAAAGCAACACACCGAACAAGATTGATAAGTGGTCAGATAATGGATCTCTGAGTCGTTAAATCACCGAGACGACTCTTTATATCAGGGCTGTGCCCGTGCAAGCCAGTTGGTTAAATAATCTCAATAGGCAAGTTCGGGCAATAAGTCACCACAGCCATAGTGTGTCGACAGGTCTGAGCATAGTGATAGGCTTGTGCTGACTGAGGGTTAAGTGACTCAGCGTATAAACAAGGACAGTGGGTTAAAGGTTATTTCTACATTGGCTAAGCAGTAGCATATCGCCGCTATTTTTGTTGATAGTCAGGGATTACTTTTGGGTGCACACCCTTGATTGAACGATAGAAATCCATTAACTGGTTTATTTCCGCTTCAATCTCTCCGCTCGGCTTTAAGGGCTTGGCAATCACAATGGCCTTTCGGCCAAAATCTAATCCTATTGGCACAATATCAACATTGGCTTTGGCTGCTATATGATAAAAACCACTTTTCCAACGTGTTACAGGGCTGCGGGTACCTTCTGGTGCTAAGGCTAGTTTATAAAGCGGATCTTGTTGGAATAACAGTACGACGCCATCAACTAAATTATTGTATTTGCTTCTATTGACTGGACTGCCGCCCATGGCGCGAAACATCCACCCCCAAGGTGGAATAAACAGCTGATGTTTGCCCAAAAAGTGGATTTTAGTGCCTAACGCACTGCGAGCGATAATACCGATAATGAAATCCCAGTTACTCGTATGTGGGCCAACAATGATGACGCACGGCCTGGTTTTATCCAGTTGGCCATCTATTTTCCAACCAAGTATTGTGAGTAATCCAGAGCAAAGTGAGCTGAACATGGCGTCATTCCAATCATTGAGCTTTATTAAGCTTTTTGTTTTATGGTATTGACTCATCAAAGCCTGTGCCGAGAATCGGAGTCAAACATGTTTTCTAGCTATTTCGACGTGTCAGTGTATCTGATCTCATATCAGCATAGTCGATCATCATGGCCATTTGATGCTTGAATCTGACTTAAAATAATCGCTGGCATGAGACTATGTAAGGCATGGGCTTAAATGCTCATAAGACAAATTTGTGCCTCAAGAGTGTGCTTATTTGCCCTAGTGAAATATCGCTTAGCAGAGCACATCTGCATGCTAAGCGTGTAGCATCAACTCATTCTTAAGCGGGATGTGTTAGTGAGTGCTTGGTTTGCTAAATTCTGCAATGCGTTTTGCCTCGTCTAGGATGGCTTGTTCTAATTCTGCTTCTGACTTCATCCGTTCCAAATCTAATTTCATCCGCTGTTGCTTTGGTAAAGCAGTGCGAGCTTCCATAATAGGGTGGTTTCTAATCAGCTCATAATGGCTAAACAGCTTAGGGAAGTCGGCGACAACTTGTTCCGACATGGATAAGGCATCAAATAATTTGCCAATGCGCATAACGCCTTCAGACAACTCACAGCGATCTTCTAACATTGCTGCAGCAATATAGCGGATATCGGTCAGTATCTGCTGTCTGCGCTCTTCGGCTTTAGCCTTACGCTCTGACTGTGCGAGTTGATTAGCTTGGGTGCGACGCTTAAGCGTTATCAGTAAGTATGTTGCGTAAGTTGCAAGGGCAATAATGATGAGTAATGCAATAACGATGGCGGTTGTAGACACAATTTATCCTTTTCTGAATACAAAACTGGCGCCATATGCGCCAGTTTTCTGATATCAAACCAAGAAATAGCTTGGTATTACTTTCATCGAGCAGACTAGTCTTTCTGCTGATAATCTTTAAGCAGATCCGCACCTGATTCAAAACGATTCAATAGGTCATCGTCGCTCAGTTGCTTTTTAGGGCTTTCCATTGGCGTATCATCACCATCAGTAAGACCTAAACTTAACATCAGTTGCTCAATTCTGTCTAATTGAGCGTCCAACCACTTTTGGTCTGCGTCAGATAAATCACGACCTTCTTCAAGTTGGTCGAGTAACTGATTTAATCTTGGATCGTCTTCGAGTTTCAATAACTTTTGCTCGTCAGTTAGCTTAGGCTGTTTAGGCTTAACCACTAAAGGCTTGGTAATTGATGTTGGTAATATTAATGCGACCGGCTTTTTACTGCCATGGCGTGCATCTTTATTTTTAACCGTTGCATTATCCGCGGCTTGTTTAAGCAACGTTTCATTATGACGGCTGCCTGATTTACGGCCGGTTTCTGACTTTTTACCATCGACCGCATTGCGATCGACTTTTTTTACTCTTGGGGCAAACTTAGCGCCGTTTTCGCCGCCTTTGCGAGTTTTTTTACTGCGAGCCATGATGTTCTCGTTAGGTTTTCTAAACACGTCCTTGCAGATCAATTTCTACAAGACACTAAATAAGGATGCGCTTTATATCAGATTTTGATGATTTTTGCATCAAAACCAGATCTTTCAATGCAAATAATAGCTCAAAATCACTATTCAATGCTAAATATTCAAATGTAGAGTGCTGATAAAAGCTTACATGAGTTGGATTGTTTTTGTAATGCCATTTGGCAAAATGGTCTTTATCAGTCAGTAAGGGAGTGCTTATTGCTAACCAGCCACCCGGTTTAATCAATTGATTGAGTAAGAGCCATTCTCGGTGAGGATGACGAAAGTGTTCAAAGACTCGATAACAGCACACAAAATCATAACGCTGTTGCAGCACTGACTGGTCAGCAGCAAAAAAAGGATCGTACTCATTAACAATATGGCCGGCATCAGCTATAGATTGTCTACTGTGCTCGTCAAGTAAGCGGCCGAAATTGAGGCCTGTTAATGTACCGGTTTGTTGCTGAGATATTTGATCTAACAGTGGCAGAATAAATTGCGATAATGGCTTCTGTTTCGATGACTTTTGCGATCGACCATAGCGCTGTTTCTCAAGATCGGGCATCAGATGAGATTTTGGGTTAGCAAAGACTAAACCACATTGTTCGCAGCTGTAGAACGCTCTTTTTTTTGTCTTGAACAAAAAATTCAGCAATATGATTACAAAGCGGACATACATTCATCAAATACAGCAGCACCTAAGTATTGACTGGATAAACGATTATATAGCGAATGCGGTTAATTAAAAGTAAGTATTTGAAATCAAGTCGATATTAATGCTTTTTAGGCATAAAAAAAGGTGGCAGTATAAACTGCCACCTCGTAAAACAGTGCTTAACGCACTTTATTCTGATTCCAAGTATCCGTACTTGCTATGTGACTGTCCCGGTCAGATCTTTATTTATTCTGCTTTCCATGCCGTTTTTAGTTGTTATTGGTCATCAATGACGCTTTTTTTATATTCTGTTGCCGTCCTGACTACAGCTTCCGTAGATGGTCTTCAATGACGCATCATTATCCTAATTGTCTTCAATGACATTAGTTAACCATCCTTGTTGCTTTGTACCTTCGAGCGATAAAGCTTCCAGTGTGCATCCTCAGCTATAAGCTTTGTCAGCTATTATTTGAATCTTCAAATAATACTCTGGGTTATCAGTCACTCTGTTGTGTAAGGCAGTGCTAAACAGCATGTCGACCAATCGGTCTGTTCCTTACAAATTTTACGACCAGTATTTCAAGATGAAATATCGACTCATGTAGTTATTATTAGTGAGCGGTCTTAAATTATTATTATTATAAATTTGCTTTATTCTTATATCTTAAATGTATCAGTCCGAAACCTGCTTGATGTTATTAGATTTATATTACAAACAGCTGGGTTTACCTCGGTACGGGGTGTATTTAACGCTAAAACAACGAACACTGTCAAGTAAAAATCAGTGAAGTTGACGTAAACGTAAACTTTAGGTGGTAAAAAATGGGCTCAAAAGCCCATTCTTTATTAGTGAATATTCAGTAGTATTAATGCTTAATACTTGAAATATATTTAGATAATGCTTCGATATCAGCATCAGATAATTTTTTCGCTACATCTTGCATCATGCCATTTAAATCGTTGTGACGAAGTCCATCACGGAAT
The DNA here is from genome assembly GCF_021560015.1 of Shewanella vesiculosa. Classification (NCBI taxonomy): domain Bacteria; kingdom Pseudomonadati; phylum Pseudomonadota; class Gammaproteobacteria; order Alteromonadales; family Shewanellaceae; genus Shewanella; species Shewanella vesiculosa. Next base: position 3,670,002 of record NZ_CP073588.1, read on the forward strand.
TGTGTTAGCTGAATTTTGATATAGTTAGCATGTTGACCGCCAACCATAGGGAAACCTGCAGCAGAGGCGCCGTTACCTTCCGGTCCATGACAAGCAACACATGCGGTAATTCCACGAGCGGTATCACCGCCTTTATACAGTTTTTCACCAGCAGCAGGTACATCGGCAACATTTGAGGCCGCTTGTACTTGGCTAGAGAAGTATGCTGAAAGGTCTGCAATGTCTTCATCACTGAGTCCCATAGCAAAGCCGATCATAATTGGGTTCATACGACCCTCAGCACCGCCGGTTTTCGCAGCTAACCGAAATTCAGTCAATTGTTTTTCAAGGTATACAGGATGTTGACCTGCTAATTTAGGATACATATCAATCATACTATTGCCGTCAGCACCGTGACAGGCAGAACATACGATTGCTTTAGTTTTGCCTACTTCAGCATTACCTTCAGCCATAACTGATGATGACATAGCGGCTACTACAGACAGCGCAAGAGCTAACTTTTTCATGGCGTTCCAACTTCTAGTTAATTTATTGTCCTGAGCTTACTAGGAAGACCCGCAAGCGTGGTAAAATGTTTTTCCAAGCGCTTTGATGTAGTTTACGATGCTCGTTAAGAGTGAGATCATTTTTGACTACATCACACATATCAGCTTTGCTTGGGTATATAATGTGATCTGCCTAATATTTTACACGAAAATGTGCAAAAGTAAGCAATTGTTAAAAATTTATGGTAACGCGTTTACTAGAAGTAATTTAATTGGAGTTAAGAGTGACAGAATCTCGTATCGATTTCCGTAGGGCTAAGTTTTTAATCAGTGCGCCTGATATTGCGCATTTAGATCAGTATCTTCCTGGGGATATCGGGGTTGAGATTGCGTTTGCTGGACGCTCTAATGCCGGTAAATCCAGTGCGTTAAACGCACTTACTGAACAAAAAAGTTTAGCTCGAACCAGTAAAACCCCTGGTCGTACCCAACTGATTAACGTGTTTCAGTTAGATGATGATCGTCGTTTAGTCGATTTACCGGGTTATGGTTTTGCCCAAGTTCCTTTAGCGTTAAAAAATAAATGGCAAGAGGCGCTTGGCGAGTATTTGCAAAAACGAGCTTGTTTAAGCGGCGTGGTGGTGTTGATGGATATTCGTCATCCATTGAAAGATCTTGATATGCAAATGATTGAGTGGGCCGTGATCAGTAATATTCCGGTGTTAGCATTGTTAACCAAATCGGATAAATTGACCCAAAGTGTCAAAATGAAAACAGTTAATGATGTCCGTGCTGCCCTAAAAGATTTTGGTGATAAAGTACAAGTGGAGACGCTGTCATCGCTAAAAGGCACGGGTAAACCTAAAGTGCTAAGTATTCTAAATGATTGGTGTCATCCCCAATGGTTAGCGGAACAGAAGGCCGAGCAAGCTTCAGAGTCTGAGTAACGATAGCATGATGTAATTGATTACCAACAGCACGAAAAGCCGACAACCAAGTCGGTTTTTTTATGTGTTTGATATGAGAATGGTGATTTTCAAGCAAAAAAAAACCGATAACCAAACGGTCATCGGTACAAAAAAATTAGCTCTTTTGGGGAGAAGCTAAATTCAACAAGACTCAAGTGCCATCAACTCAATTTGATGACTCTCAATAACCATACAATAACCTTTTTTTAACCAACATTAAAGTATTTACTCTAAATATTTTTGCGGTGAAAAAAAATCAAAAAAAAGCCCCAGCAACCTGAGTTGCTGGGGCGCCGAATTTGGCTAGTCACTACTGCTAGTGAAATAAAGGTTTGAAAGATTGAACATCTTAACCTCTGTACCCTACAACGAATATAATACCGTATCCGCCTTAAAATGAAAAACTGTTTTTCATATAAAGATACAATAACTGTGAGTTTGGCAACAAATTAATGCAGCTTTGTTAACTGTATCGACAAAAATGTTGTATTTATTAGGTCGATTTGGGTTGTAGCTTATGCGCTCAAGGTCAACAGATGTTGAAAAGCGTAGCCGCTGAAACATTTGGCCAATAAAAATGCCGTATTCCAATGAATACGGCATTTTATGCTTTAGCAACTTAGGTTATTTATCTCATGCAATGCAAACCTATCAAACTACGACTTAGTGGGCTTCATCCCAATTGTCGCCAATACCTGCCTCTGCTAACAAGGTCACATCTAATGATGCTGCTTGTGCCATTAAATCGCACACTTTGGTTTTGAGTGTTTCTGCTTGAGCTTCATCCACTTCAAACACTAATTCATCGTGTACTTGCATGATCAGGGTAATTTCACCTTGAGTATCTTGGTTAATCCACTGGTGGATAGCAATCATGGCTTTTTTTATTATGTCTGCTGCAGTCCCTTGCATGGGAGCATTAATCGCTGCTCGCTCTGCGGCTTGGCGGCGCATGGCATTGCGATCGTTGATTTCAGGTAAATATAAACGACGGCCAAATAAGGTCGAAACATAACCCAATTCAGCAGCAATGGCGCGGGTTTCTTCCATATACTTAAGCACACCAGGATAGCGAGCAAAATACGTGTCTATGTAGGTTTGTGCTTCGTTGCGTGGAATATCTAATTGCTTAGCTAAACCAAATGCAGACATGCCATAAATTAAACCAAAGTTAACCGCTTTGGCGCGGCGACGTTGCTCGGTCGTGACTTCTTCAAAATGCACCCCAAATACTTCGGCTGCAGTGGCTTTATGAATATCTTTACCTTCAGCAAAAGCGGTCAGTAAGCCTTCATCTTGAGATAAATGAGCCATGATACGCAGTTCGATTTGTGAATAATCGGCAGCTAAAATTTTTCGACCCGCAGGAGCGATAAAGGCTTGGCGAATACGGCGGCCTTCTTCGGTACGGATAGGAATATTTTGTAAGTTCGGCTCACTTGATGACAAGCGGCCTGTTGCGGCATTCGCTTGATGATAGCTAGTGTGAACCCTGCCAGTTATGGCATTAACCATTAGCGGCAGTTTATCGGTATAAGTACTTTTTAGTTTTGCTAGGCTGCGATGCTCGAGAATAACTTTAGGTAAAGGATAATCAAGTGCTAGCTCGACTAATACGTCTTCAGCAGTTGATGGTGCACCCTTAGGAGTCTTTTTCTTTATTGGGTAACCTAGTTTTTCAAAAAATAGTGCCTGTAGTTGCTTTGGTGAGGCTAAGTTAAACTTCTCTTCGGCTATTTCGTAGGCTTTGTTTTCTAAATCATCCAGTTTTTTGGCTAACTCACCACTTTGTTGGCTCAGTAACATTGAGTCGATAAGGACACCTTGGCGTTCAACGTCTGACAGTACTTGAATTAACGGTAGCTCTAACTCATCAAACACACTGGCCAGTTTGGGTTCTTTTTCCAGTCTTGGCCATAAGTGTTGATGTAAACGCAGGGTAATATCGGCATCTTCAGCGGCATATGGTCCAGCAATATCTAAATCAACTTGATTAAAAGTCAGTTGCTTTGCGCCTTTGCCTGCGACTTCTTCAAAACTGATATTTTTATGGCCAAGATATTTAAGCGCTAATCCGTCCATGTCATGACGTGATGCTATTGAGTTAAATACATAGGATTCGAGCATGGTGTCAAAGCGGACACCTTTTAGGGTAATACCAACATTGGCTAAAATACTCATGTCATATTTGAGATTTTGGCCTACTTTCTGCGGTGTATCGCTTTCAAGAATAGGACGCAGTTTTTCAAGTGCGCTGGTTTTATCAATTTGTTGCGGTGCATCAAGGTAATCATGTGCTAATGGTAAATAAGCTGCTTTACCTGCTTCAGTGGCAAATGATAAACCCACAAGTTCAGCTTCCATGTAATTGAGGCTAGTTGTTTCAGTATCAATTGCAATCAGTTCAGCGCTATTGAGCTGTTCGATCCATTTGTCGAGTACTTCCATCGTCAGAATCGTTTCATATTCTGCTTCAATGGTCGGTGATACCGTGATGTCTTCATCGCTATCTTTGTCGCTAACTGTGCCGCGAGGTTGCTTGTTATCTAATACTTCTGCTAACCAACGCTTGAACTCCATTTCACCAAAGCATTTAATCAGTTCATCTCGATCTTGTGGCTTAACTGTGAGTTCATGCCAGTCTTGTTCAAGTTTGACATCAGTTTTGATGGTGGCCAACTCGTAAGACAGTCTTAGCATATCGGCATTGTCGATAATTTTAGTCGGCATGGTTTTTGAGCCTCGAAAGCCCACTTCAATGACGCTTTGTGGATCCGCTAAAATCTTCTCTACACTTCCCACACCAAGCAGCATCGCCAGCGCGGTTTTCTCGCCGACGCCAGGTAAACCTGGAATATTATCTGACTTGTCGCCCATGAGTGCTAAAAAGTCGATGATTCTATCTGGATGGACACCGTATTTAGTCTTGACCTCTTCCGGTCCCATAATGGTGTCTGTCATAGTATTGATTAACGTGACATGCTCATTGACGAGTTGCGCCATGTCTTTATCGCCGGTACTGATTAAGGTTGCTCGGCCTTCTTTACTCGCTTGCAGGGCGATGGTACCGATAACATCGTCGGCTTCGACACCAGAAATGCTGATCAGTGGTAAGCCCATCGCATGGATTATTTTGTGCAATGGTTCGATTTGAGTACGCAGATCATCAGGCATAGGTGGACGCTGGGCTTTATATTCGCCGTACATATCGTTACGGAAGGTTTTGCCTTTGGCATCGAAAACCACCGCAATATGACTCGGACTATAGCGACTTAATAAACTGCGAAGCATATTAACGACGCCATAAACCGCACCAGTCGCTTCACCTTTTGAATTGGTTAAATGAGGCGGCGAATAATAAGCGCGATAAAGATAAGATGAGCCATCAACTAGGATGAGCGGGTTATTGGGAATCGTTGGCATAATTAATATTCGTGTTCATTATTTTGCGAGACTAATAGGATGACATTATACCCACAGCACCTCAAGATGCTTGTGAGATTGTCAGTTATTTATCCAAAATGACGCTAAATAATCTTGACGTATGACAAGTCGTGCATTTAGTGGGACTTTATCGGTGCAAATATCTCAGAAAGTAGAAAATCAGCCACGAAAAAAGCTCCCAGCCTGTGGATAAGTCTGTGAGTGGAATAGTCAACCTTGTTGGATAGATTTTCTTACGGCTTTAAACGAAATCAGTAACTAGTTGATTTTTTTAATTTATTTTTATTTTTGTGAGCTAAATATTAATTTTAATAAATATTACTATTTTGTGGACTTTTTTATTGATGTCAGTTAAGTCACTCGCAAATTTAGTGATGTTTTGTGACTAAAAAAAGCGCATCTACTAAATTCGACGCTCTAAGTTAGCACGATTTTTAATCAGATCAACCGTTTTGTTAGTTTTTTGTTGTATTTTTTGTATTGTCACTTAAAAGATGAAGGAGAGTGTCATGAAAAAGGTTGCTGTTTTACTGAGTGGCTGTGGGGTATTTGATGGAACTGAAATTCACGAAGCGGTATTAACGCTTCTGGCGATAACCCAAGCTGGGGCGACATATCAATGTTTTGCGCCAGATATTACTCAAATGCACGTAGTGGATCATTTAACCGGTGAGGTCAATAACGACGAAAGTCGTAATGTTTTGGTTGAGTCGGCACGAATTGCCCGTGGTGAAGTGCTTAATGCTAATGCCTTAGAGGTCAGTCAATTTGATGCTTTGGTGATCCCTGGTGGCTTTGGTGCGGCTAAAAATTTATCAAACTTTGCCACCACGGGCAGTCATTGCCATATTCAGCCTATTGTAGAGAACTTTATTCGTGAATTCGCTTTAGCTCATAAACCGGTGGGTTTTGTGTGTGTTTCACCTGTGATGATCCCCAATATTTATGGCAAAGGAGCTGTCGGTACTATTGGAACTGATTCTGATACCGCGCATGCATTTAATGAAATGGGTGGTAAACATAAAGATGCACAAGTGGAAGATATTGTGGTTGATGAGGCCAATAAAATCGTCAGTACGCCAGCCTATATGTTAGCAACCTCGATTTTAGAGGCGCACATAGGTATTGAGAAACTGGTTACAAAAGTGCTTGAAATGGCTTAACGATTAGGCGTGACATATATCGTACATGTGAGCGGATGAATAAAAAATGCCACCCTTGGTGGCATTTTTTATTCATCCTGCAAGAGTGTTAGTTCGTTTTCGCGGCTGGTGATTTTTTGCTATCAAATAATGCTTGAGCCAAACCAACACAAAGCCCTGCAATATGGGCACCATTTGCAATAGGCATTCCCAGCACATCCGTAAAGCCAAGAACGAGCCAAACCATCATAAACCCCATATAAGATTGCGGTAAATTAATACCACAAGTGGGTTTACGGATCCCCATTAACCAAGTGTAACCCACCACAGCATAAACGACGCCAGACAGCCCGCCAAAATTAGGCCCTGTCATGTAAAACTGCACAATATTGGGTAACGTACCCGCGACGATTAATAAAAATAATAATGGTCGAGTACCTAAATTGGTCTCAATTTTACCGCCTAAATACCACCACCAAAGTAAATTAAAGATAATATGCATAGCAGAAAAGTGCATTAGGCTAGGGGTGAAGACTCGCCATATTTGGCTTAAATCACTATCAGCTACGGCGCCGAAAAAAGATAATTTAGTAAAGATATCATTAGCAAAACCAAGGTTCATAGCAGCAAAAACGGCCACACATGCAAAAAAACATATTAATGTGAGTGGGCCTGCACCTGTCATAAACTGTTGAATTAGGCCTTTAGCTCCCGGGCCGTAGTCAAATTTAGTATCGGTAGCGCCGTTATCCCAAGATGCCTGCAAATACTTGCTGTCGTGAGGGTTTTTAGCAAACTCAAGTAACTCGGCGCGGGCTTGAACTTCATCAGCAGGATTGGTGATCGCTAGGCCAACACCCTCAGCATGAGAAACAGCATGGCATTGAATATTTAACCCTTTAAGGTAGTCAATAAATGCTTGTGCTGCACGTGCATTAGGAAGTTGGCCAATTTCTATCATGAGTGAGCTAAGCTCCAAGCGCTGAAGCCGCCATCTAGGCTGTAAACATCATCAAAACCTTGCTCATTTAAGTAGTTGGCCGCACTTTGGCTACTCATGCCGTGATAGCACACTACGACCAAAGGTTTGTCCATATCAGCATCGGCAATAAAGGTTGCTAGATTTTCATTGGTTAGATTGGTTGAACCTTCAATGTGAGCAGCGGTAAAACTAGCAGCATCACGAATATCAACAACTTGTATGTCGTTAGATTCGGAGGACATATGGATAAGCTCATTAATCGACAGATGTTTAAAACCAGACATGTTATTACCTATAAAAAAATGTACGCATAGCGTTTGACTTAGTATCAGTCTGCAACAAGGGGTTGTATAAATACAACCCCTTGTTAGTGTGGATATGCTAGATGTTAATAATAATTAATCCCAGCTCAGGATAACCTTGCCAGACTGACCTGAGCGCATTGCATCAAAGCCTTTCTGGAAATCATCAATATTAAAGTGATGAGTAATGATCGGAGATAAATCTAAGCCAGATTGGATTAAACTGGCCATTTTATACCAAGTTTCGAACATTTCACGGCCATAAATGCCTTTGATGATCAAACCTTTAAAAATGATTTTGCTCCAATCAATAGCCATTTCGCCACCAGGAATACCTAGCATGGCAATTTTACCACCATGGTTCATCGTGTCTAACATGGCATGGAATGCCGATGGCACTCCTGACATTTCTAAACCGACGTCAAAGCCTTCAGTCATGCCAAGTTCTTTCATCACATCTTTAAGACTTTCTGTGGCGACATTCACTGCGCGGGTAGCACCCATTTTACGAGCAAGATCAAGTCGGTATTCGTTTACATCAGTGATCACGACATGACGTGCTCCGACATGTTTACACACAGCAGCAGCCATAATACCAATAGGACCAGCGCCGGTAATTAATACGTCCTCACCGACTAAATCAAATGATAATGCGGTATGTACAGCGTTACCGAAAGGATCGAATATAGCCGCTAAATCATCTGGAATATCAGCCGGGATCTTGAAAGCGTTAAATGCAGGTAGCACTAAGTATTCGGCAAATGCACCGTCACGGTTCACGCCAACACCTGAAGTGTTTCGGCATAAGTGAGTTCGGCCTGCACGACAGTTACGGCAATGGCCACAAGTAATATGACCTTCACCCGATACGCGATCGCCAATACTGAAACCGCGAACTTCCTGACCCATACTGACAACTTCACCGACATATTCATGGCCAGCAATCATAGGTACAGGAATGGTTTTTTGTGACCATTCATCCCAGTTGTAGATATGGACGTCAGTGCCACAAATAGCCGTTTTACGAATTTTAATCAGTAGGTCGTTGTGACCCATTTCTGGTTTTGGTGCATCGACCATCCAGATGCCTTCTTCAGGCTTTAACTTACTTAATGCTTTCATGTTAATGACCTATGTTGTCTGGAATTAGATAATGCCCATTTCTTTACCAATACGGGTAAAGGCACCAATTGCATGATCAAGTTGCTCGCGGGTGTGTGCCGCAGACATTTGGGTGCGAATACGCGCTTGGCCTTTAGGCACTACAGGAAACGAGAATCCAACCACGTAAATGTGTTCTTGCAACAAACGGTTTGAAAAGTCACCTGCCAATTTCGCATCGCCAATCATAACCGGAATAATGGCATGGTCTGCACCACCTAAGGTAAAACCTGCTGCTGACATTTGCTCACGGAAATAACGACTGTTTTCCCATACGGCTTCACGCAAGTCTTGACCGGTTTTTAGCATTTCAAGCACACAAATTGATGCACTAACAATAGAAGGCGCTAATGAGTTTGAAAACAGGTAAGGACGCGAGCGTTGACGTAACCATTCAACCACTTCTTTCTTCGCTGCAGTAAAACCACCCGATGCACCACCTAAGGCTTTACCTAATGTACCGGTAATAATGTCGACACGATCCATAACATTACAGTATTCATGGGTTCCACGGCCATTTTGACCGATAAAGCCTACTGCATGAGAGTCATCGACCATCACCAATGCGCCATACTTATCGGCTAGATCACACACACCTTGAAGGTTAGCGATTACGCCATCCATTGAAAACACACCGTCAGTGGCGATCAAAATGTTACGTGCACCAGCAGCTTGGGCGGCAATAAGCTGAGTTTCTAAGTCGGCCATGTCATTGTTGGCGTAACGAAAACGCTTAGCCTTACACAAACGCACGCCATCAATGATTGAAGCATGGTTAAGCGCATCAGATATAATCGCATCTTCTGCATCTAATAGGGTTTCAAATAAACCCGCGTTAGCATCGAAGCAAGATGAATATAAAATAGTGTCTTCCATGCCTAAAAATTCACTTAGGCTAGCTTCTAATTGCTTATGAATATCTTGAGTACCGCAAATGAATCGTACCGAAGCCATACCAAAACCATGACTGTCTAAACCTGCTTTTGCTGCTGCAATAAGATCCGGATGATTGGCTAGACCTAAATAGTTATTGGCGCAGAAGTTAATCACTTCTTCACTATTAACTTGGATGGCAGTTTGTTGAGCAGAAGCAATGACGCGTTCATTCTTGTATAAACCATCGGCTTTTACATCGATAATTTGCTGATTAATTCGGTCGTAAAAAGAGGTAGATGCCACCTGTGTTCTCCTAAATATGGTTATTATGCTTATCCAAATCACGCAGTAAACACCGCGATAAATGACAGGGTGTTCTGGAGTTGTTGGCATTCTAACCTTTATTTTTGCCGCTCTACAGCGTTTTTTTTAGTCGTCAGACCAACATGAGTTAGTTTAGGGCTACTGATATATTCACATTAAAAAAACTAATCATTAACATGATTGATTACGATGTTGGGGAAGTGGATGCATCCGTCCAACATCATCCGCAAGTAGCCGACTCAATTGTAGTCGGTTACTTGCGGATTGGAAGGTGTGTTATGGATATGAGATAAGCGAGAATGTCAGTATTTGGTTACGCAGCGTTATGGCGCTCTTGGCTGGCTATGTCTAAATAATGTTGTTCTAAACGGCAAAATGTTGCACTTGACGTAGGCGTAGAATAAGCCTGAAAAATCATCAGAACTCGCAATAGTCCATCATAAAGAGTGGCTTTAGTGATAGTTGATGTGCTGGATTGGGTTAATTGATAGCTTATCCAGAAGCTGACCATCATTTTAATGGTATCGGCAAGCGCAGTGACTTTATTATCATCGACATCGAGGAAACCGTCTTTTTTGAGTTTGCGAAGCACATCGCTTGAACGATTAAGCACTTGTTGTTGAGCATGTAAATAGCGTTTTTTAAGTGCTTCATCACGGCTTAAAATATCAGCGAGGTTGGCGTACATAAACCTGAACTGCCATAAGGTGTAGAACATGGCATCAAAGTAACCCATTAATAACTCAATCGTAATAGGCACATCATCATAAGGCTTAAAGCCTGACTCTAAATGACTTTCATATAAACTAAAAATCGAATTGATAATGTCTTCTTTATTGCGGAAGTGATAATACAAATTACCCGGACTAATACTTAAGTGAGCGGCAATATGGTTAGTCGTAATGCTACGCTCACCATGTTCATTAAATAACTCTAAGCTGGCAAAAATAATTTTATCGCGGGTTTTCATTTGATTTCCATATTCATTATTAGCTTATTATCGGTCAAATAATTGCTTAAGCCGACTTAGTATGAGTATGTTAACATTGTGCTCATCTGACAAGCAAAAATCGATGACTCTTCTTCCATGAACCGTATTTTTTATTCTTTATTTCTGTATTTATTGTTTCCGCTGGTGGTGCTCTATCTTGCATTTCGGGCAATAAAAAGTGTCGATTACCGTCGTCGTTGGTCTGAACGTTTTGGCTTGGCGAAACTAGAGCAAACTGATGTATTGATCCACAGCGTGTCTATGGGGGAAACCCTGGCGGCGATTCCCTTGATTAAGCAGCTTATGGCTGCGCACCCAGATTATTTATTTACCGTCACCACTACTAGCCCAACGGGGTCTGCAGAGGTGGTAAAAGCATTTGGCGATAAGGTACAGCATTGTTATCTACCATTTGATTTTTCTTATGCTATTAAAAAATTTCTCCGCCAATTACAGCCCAAAGTATGCATTATCATGGAAACCGAGTTATGGCCTAACTTAGTCCACTTTGCCGCGCGGCAACAAGTGACTGTGATTTTAGCCAATGCACGTTTGTCGCAAAAATCAGCCGATAAATACGCTAAAAAGCGTCGTTTAGCAGTACCTATGTTAAATAAACTCAAGTTGATTACTGTTCAAACTCAGGCTGAAGCAGAGCGGTTTATTCATCTGGGAGTGGAAGCTGAACGCCTACAGGTGTGTGGCAGTTTGAAGTTTGATCTCACGATTGATCCCATTAAAAAACAGCAAGCCAATATGCTTCGAGATCAATGGCATCGTGTTAATTCACCCATCTGGGTAGCAGGAAGTGTTCATCCTGGCGAGTTTGAGGCAATGTTAAGTGCCCATAAGCAGCTACTGAGTTATTTTCCAGATGCATTATTGATCATGGCACCCCGACATCCTGAGCAATTCAACTTAGCCGCGATTACGATTACTCAGTCTGGATTGACCTTAGCTAGACGCAGTATGCATGATGAAGTGAATGGGCAAACTCAAGTGTTACTTGGTGACACTATGGGGGAACTGGTTATGCTATATGGTACAGCTGATCAGGCATTTGTTGGCGGGACACTGATTAATAATGGTGGTCATAACCCGCTTGAACCTGCGGCCATGGGGCTACCTGTGTATGTTGGTCCCAATCATTGGGATTTTGCTGAGATTACGCAATTACTCGCAGATGCCGGAGCATTAAGCTGCATTACTTCTGCAGAACAGTTAGCCCAAGAGTTACAACATAAGTTCACAGATAACCCCCTATATCAATCGGCGTCTTTTGCCGCTCTTGCAGTGGTTGAGCAAAATCGTGGTGCCTTATTAAAGCAGTTTACATTGATCAATCAACTTATCGTTTAATCTTGAACGGTTAATCGTATGATAAGGCCAGACGATGACTTGGTTTAGATAGGATTAACGCTTTGATAACCTTTAAGTAATTGCTGCCAGTGCTGTTGATTAAATTGCAGCGTAGCGAGTTTGGCGAGTTCTTTTTTAAAAGAACGTAGTAACCGCTGCAGATTGGCTTGTTGCCAGCTGGCTTGTGGTTGACGTAATTCACCTCTATCAAAATCAATTAGATAGAATTTCCCTTGAGCCAGTAGGATATTTTTAGCATTTAGATCTGCGTGATACACCCCCACGCAGATGAAATTTGGCAATGGTCTCACCGAGTAAATACCATTGTGCTTCTGTCATTGGCTTATGGCGTAAATGCGCCACTAAATCGTTTGATCCCGCGACATGTTCAATGATGATGTCGGCCCGATACCATAAACCAAAGCGCTCAACATTCGCTGCTATTGGACGTGGAACAGCAAAGCCTTCTTGATATAAGGTTTCCAGTATGGCTAATTCAGCCACAGCGCGAGTATGTTGTAGGCCAGTATAAAGATAGGCATCACGGCTCAACTTTTCCATCATCCCACCACGCCAGTAATGACGTAACACCCATGTTTGCGGCGAATCCGAGTTATCGGTTTTGACAAACCAGGTGGTATAACGCCCCTTAGATTGACCGACAATGGCATTTCTTTGTTGCCAAGCCTCTACGGCAAAGTCGTGAGGTTCCAGTTGTTGGGCTGTAGTTTCACACCAGGCAATATGGCCAAGTTGAGTGGTTTTTATTTGCATCTAATTATCAATAGCATTGGCGAGATTGTGGATCGAAATAACATTATACCTTAAGATCACTTACTTGCCTCCACCGTCTTACTTCTTCATTTAAGCATATTGGATAATCAATGAAAGCTGACTTTAGTGCGATACGTTCATTATGTTTACTGCGTTTATCTGCTATTGGTGATGTTTGCCACGCTGTAGCTATGGTGCAGGCTATTCAAAAACAGTATCCCGATCTGAGTATCACTTGGGTTATTGGCAAGATCGAATATCAGTTACTTAAACACTTGCCTGGCATTGAGTTTGTTATTTTCGATAAGTCTAAGGGCTGGCGTAGCTATGTACAGTTACGTCGTGATCTACATGGTCAGCGTTTTGATGTATTGCTGCACATGCAAGTTGCCTTGCGCGCAACCATAGCATCGTTAATGATTAAGGCCCGAGTGCGGGTCGGATTTGATAATGCAAGAGCCAAAGAAGGTCAATGGTTGGTTACCAATCATGCCGTTGAGCCCTTGGCCACGCCGCATGTATTAGATGGTTTTATGGGCTTTGCTAATGCCATTGGCGTAGAAGACTTAACCCCAAGCTGGAATATTCCGGTACCGCAAGCCGATACTGATTTTGCTAAACGGCTCGTGGGTGATGATAAGGTGTTGGTGATTTGTGCTGCTGCCAGTAAAGCAGAGCGTAATTGGCTGCCAGAGCGTTACGCTGCCGTAGCCGATTACGCCATTGATCAAGGTTACCGAGTGATGCTGTGTGGCGGCCCAAGCGCGCTAGAACAAACCTTAGCAGATGTGATTCAATCTCATAGTCAGCAGCCCTTTGATAATCAAGTGGGCAAGACATCGCTTACGCAACTGCTTGCGGTGTTAAAGCAAGCGACAATAGTGCTTGCACCAGATACCGGGCCATTACATATGGCGGTGACTCAAGGTACTCCGGTTATTGGTTTATATGCTCATTCTAATCCCGGGCGAACGGGTCCCTATTTTTCTCGCCAATACACTGTGAGTGTATACCCGCAAGTAATAGCAAAACAATTTGATGCACCAGTGAAGTGGGGCACGCGCGCTAAAGGCGAGCATTTAATGGCAATAATAGAGGTTGATGAGGTTATTGCCTCCTTCAAACAGTTTTGCGCAGAGCAATACACAGTTTCAGCTGCTGGTTTACGCTGATAGAAGATCAGCGATTATTCTGTTCGGTGACATATTCAATATGGAAAGGTTAAATGAAAATCTTACATGTACTACTTTGCCGAGGACCGTTTCCGGCGTTTAAGTTTGGCGGTACTGAGCGCGTGGTATGGTCATTGGCTACCGCTCAAAAACAGCAAGGTCACGAAGTTAAGTTTTTGATGCGCCCACATGATATTAGGCCTGAAGGAACCTTGTTGTACGATAAGAGAAAATCATTTAATCAACAGATTACTGATTGGCCTGATGTGGTGCATTTTCATTGCGCCTTTACTGGCGAATTAGATAAGCCGTTTGTGTGTACTGAACACGCCAATGCAGATAAAGCGAAACAATATGATCGCAACACTATTTTTATCTCCCAGCGCCATGCTAATAATCATCACAGTGATTGCTATGTTTACAATGGCCTAGATTGGTCTGAGTATGGCCAACCTAGCTTTGAATCTAACAGTAACTATGTTCACTTTTTGGGTAAAGCGACGGTTCGTCATAAAAACATGACTGGCGCCGCTAAGATTGCTAAAAAAGCGGGTCATAAATTAGCGGTATTGGGCGGTAAACGATTTGAGTTTGGTAAAAAAGGCTACTTTAACCTTGATATGAATATCGACTTTAAAGGCATGGTGGGTGGCGATGATAAATTTACGATTATTAAGCAATCACAAGCGTTATTATTTCCAGTGAGATGGCATGAACCCTTTGGCTTGGCGATAACCGAAAGCCTGTTTTTAGGTACGCCAGTTATTGGAACACCCTTTGGGTCTTTACCTGAGATTATCACCCAACCTGAAATGGGACTTCTGACTACAGATTATAATGAGATGGTGGATGCACTGAAGCACCTAGATCGTTTTGATCGTAAAGTGTGTCACCAAGTGGCAAGGGATGTGTTTAATGCCGATGTGATGGCGCAGCAATATCAAGCCATGTACGACAAGGTGCTTAATGGTGAATATTTAAATCAGGCTGCACCTTATGCTACCCAGAGCTTATTAGATTTACTGCCTGTTACCGAATTGATGTCATAACTCGTATCATTCACGGTTAACCGTTTCAATAAAAAAGGCCTATTCGGCCTTTTTTATTGACTCCAATTATAACCGTTCAGCTAGCTTGGGCGTGCCACTATAATGTTGCTTTAGCTGTTGGGTGAATGCATCAACAATTTGCTGCGGTGTAATTGATTTCGCTTGGCCGCTACCAGTTAAAATAATACTGTCGCCCTTGGGTTGCCATAGGGTTAAATCATTCGACATTATGGTCACTTGTGGTTTATCCATGCATACAGCTAAGTGTGCCGTAGCGGTTTCAGCGCTAATGACGATATCGCTTTGTGCAATTAAGGCGGGCAATTGAAAGAAGTTTTGCTTGGCAGTAAATGTGGTAATCGCTAAATGGTTTAGCTCGCTATCTTCAGCAACTTGAGTGGTCACTTCATTCAATTTATCTGGTGGACAGTTGAAAATATACACCAGATTTTGATATTGAAGTTCGAGAGTTAAAATCACTTGTTTAAGTTGAGCAAAAGGATAATCACGTTTATCGGCGGTGGATAAATGGTTTACAAACACCACCAGTTTATTGGTGTCATTTGCGGTTAACTTGTTAATCAGTGTGCAAGCTTGTTGTTGATAAATGGCATCAACATGAAACACTAATTGCTTTTGACCATCGACTAAATCGCCACAAGTAAGACCTAAAGCCCGCTCGAAACATTGGCCATATAAATCGGTAATATGTTGGCTGCTCTTAACCATGTCATCGTAGCTGAAGTAGGCATTTATATTATTAAAATACAGCCATTTTGCTATCGGGTTACTCAATGGTTTACTTTTAGAGGCGACGACAAAGGCTGAAGTTGATATTTTTCGAGCAATTTTTGCGAACTGCTCACTGCGATTCTTACCAATAAATACAATTAAATCATAATTGAGCAATTGTGCTTGACTGATATAGCCTTGTCTTTGGGCGAGATCGCCAACAATGGGGTAGGTCTTATCGATAATACCCAATGAGTCTATCCATTCATTGAGGACTTTATTGCGGCCTGTTGCCCACGATTGTGGACGACTACGACAATCATCAAACCACACATCAATAACCAAATGTGGATACTTAGCTTTTAGGGCTTTTAACCAGACACTCTGGTAAACAAAATCACCAATGGCTAAGTGGGTCATATACAAAATACGCTGGGCATTTTGTAATTGTGTATGGCTAATTAATGAAGACACATTAATCCTTTTTTAACGCTTGAGTGAATTGACGAAATTGTTTTTCCAGCTGAGGTGTTGCGATAAATCGCATCAATGCTCGGCTCCAATTTAACATTAACTTTGTCACACGTCGTTGAGGTGCTCTTTCTAAGTTACCGTCAGGATTAATATCTGACGGACCTTCTATGTCGACAGAAATACAGTAAGGCAGCAAGCCAAAAGGCGTTATTCCTAGGCTCCACCAAGATTTTAAATGACCATCTACTGGTTGAACAATATAAGGCATATTTTTAATCAGTGACTCTGCACCACGACGACTAATGGCTTGGGCCATTGCCCCAAGTGGAAATTTTTTATAGGTCACAAATTCAAATTCACCATAGTGCATCGACGACTGAATATTTTTACGACTTTTTCGTGTCAATGGATATAGCTTAATAAAGTCCCAATCCATGGTGGGCAGATTGAGGATCATGTTGATTGTATCGGCAAAGTTAGCCTCAAGGTGAATATCATCTTCAAATACAAAGGCTAAGTCTAAATCGTCGTCGATAATTTTTTGCCACGCTCGTTTGTGGCTTAAACTACAGCCGATTTCACCAGCACTGAGATCGCGATAATAATGTTGTCTGGCTATACGTGCGGGGGATACGGCTTCGATTTCTTCGCTTGATAGCAATTTACCTTCAACAGCGTCAATGCGTTCAAACGGAATGTTAACCGCCGCAAGTTGCGCTGCAATTTGTGCCAGCCGCTCTTGCGAACGAGCCAAATTAATAACAAACACTTTGTACTTTAACATGAATAATTAAGCCTTTTTCACGGAATACATTGTTGCTAAACGGGTTAAATCTCAATGCCTATTACGCTAAGAATAGGGTCAATAACCCTTTATTAAATAGTGATAAAACGCTTTGCTATCGCATTGATAATCGGTTTGGGTAATTTATAGCGTTGTTGGGCTTTATTGATAAACAGATCCCAACCACTTTGTTTAATTTCATCTAATGTGTTGTCATCGATGTGACCTTTGAATAGCTCGCAAAAGTCATTTACAAATCTTACTTCTCGCTTGAGCGATGAATTACTGTAGCCTCGGCCAGCGTAGTGAATAAAACTGGCATCGCGATAATGCTCTGGCCCCATAAAGTCCATGCGATTAAATTTAGGCGAAATATTCTGATGCTTTAGACCGTCTCGGTGCAATAAGTAGTTTACATATGTTTGTTCGTAATACTTGATATGGTTACATAGCTGTTGCAGATCGTCGAGTTTAGCAATATCAAACAATCGGTTTTGCTTCGAAATAAGCATACAACCTAAGTTGTAATACACTGGGCGATTGTTGACCACAGGCCAGTTATCGACAGGCCCCATAATTGAGGTTATTTTATCAATTACACTTTGGCGCTCTAAGTGCTCGCCTTCATTAAACAAATAAACCGTGTTCAGGTCATCGTAAACCTCAAAGATATTCTCTGCATCGGGTTGAATAATAATGTCAGCATCGACATACAATACGCGATCATATTGTTTCAGAATTTCTTTAATATACAGTTTTTCAGTCCATGCAGGGCTGGCAGTATGTTGAGGATCTGTAATCGTGATTGGATAATGAAATTCTTTAGATACAATGAGATCCGCGCCAACTTTTTGTGCATATTGCTCAAAGCTGAGCAGTGCCGCTCGGTACATCGGATTTTCATCACCAATCGCAAGCGTGAAGATAGCTTTTTTCATTATTGTATCCAAGTAAAGTAAGAGTTAGCTTAACGGTTGCTCGTCATTATTGACCAATAAAGTGCTGGCTCTTAAGCCAATTTAAATACTCTGGTACCGCTTGTTCGACCGTTTTAAACTCGGCGTGATAACCGGCGGCTCTTAGTTGGGTTAAATCAGCCTGAGTGTAACTCTGATAGGCACCTTTAAGCTTATCTGGGAAAGGAATGTACTCAATGTGTCCTTTACCATGATACGCAATCACAGCATTAGCAACATCATTGAAGCTTTGTGCTTGGCCAGTACCACAGTTATAAATGCCCGATACTGATGGATTCTGCCAGAGCCATAAATTAACCTTAACGACATCCTCGACAAACACAAAGTCACGAAGTTGCTGGCCATTGTCATAACCATCCACACCTTCAAATAAACGACATACACCATTATGATTAATTTGGTTATTAAAGTGGAAAGCCACACTGGCCATACCGCCTTTATGTTGCTCACGCGGACCATAGACATTGAAATAACGTAAACCAGCTACCTGGCTGGTAAGTTTTTGTTGTCTTACATACTGGTCGAATAAAAACTTGGAGTAAGCGTAGACATTCAGCGGCTTCTCGAGTTCACGTTGCTCAATAAACTTTTCGCTGCCGCCATATACCGAGGCCGAAGAAGCATAGATAAATTGACAGTTATTGGCTTGGCTATAATGTAATAAAGTTTTTGAATACTCGTAGTTGTTAGTCATCATAAACTTGCCATCCCACTCTGTGGTCGATGAGCAAGCACCTTGATGGAAGATTACTTCGAGTGCGTTATCAAAATCACCGGCTTGAATTTGCTTGATGAAATCATCTTTATCAAGATAGTCGGCGATTTCACAATCGGCTAAATTAAACATTTGGGTACCGTCGGTTAAATCGTCAACGGCAATAATGTCATTTCGTCCCATGGCATTAAGTTGTTTAACTAAATTACTACCAATAAACCCTGCTGCGCCTGTAACCACTATCATAATAATATTTCCAATATTTGTGCTCTAGATGAGCAGGCTGAACCTATTGCGATTAAGATAACTTATTCAAAAAATCTGCAATTTCTTGGGACACTTGATCAAAGTCAATTAGCGACATATTACGGCCAGTTTTCTTACCAATTGGCGGCGTATAAGTGAGTCGCTTACTCGGCTCGGTTAACGTTTGCCATCTAATATGTGGTGCTGATCGTCTACCGGCATAAAAACCGACAGTCGGTACATTATGTAAGCCGGCAATGTGCAATGGGCCTGTTGAACCGGCAATAAACATGTCTGCGGCAACTAGCGACTCGGCAAAATCACGTAAACTGCTTAATGGTTTCGCTAACGAAACGCGTAAAGGTTGATCTGCAAGTAACGCTTGAATATTTTGGGCTAAAACCAATTCATCGCCATTATAGGTTAAAACAAAATGACAAGCTGTTTGGGTAAGGCGGTTGATTTGGCTGATCATTTTTGCCAGATCGACTTCTGCAACACTGCCCGAAGAACCACCGGTACCTGGATGAATAAAAATCAGCTTTTCATCACCTTGTTGGCCATAATATTGCTGCCATTTAGGTTTATATTCACTCATATCCCAATACTGCTTCGGTAAACTTGGGATAGGATAACCATGATGGTGTAAAAAATGTTCTATCAACATACAGCTGCCACGCCAACAACCTTCACCTTTTTTGTAATCTGTGTTTGCTCGATGTTTATACAGATACTGATACCAATTATGTTTCGGCACTAGCTTGTATGGAATATCAATGTTTTTTAAGAGCTTATACATTCTCATTTCAGAATGTGCCACGATGACAGCATCGTAATTTTGCTTGGCAATATGTTCTGAGATAGCCTTGTCATCACCAGAATCAGCAATAGCATTATCAATATAGGGACATGCTTCGGCAAAAGGTGTAATTACTTTGGCAACAAATACGTCAATTGTCGCATCTGGAATGGCTTGTTTGAGTAGATAGAATGCAGGCCATGTCAGTACAAAATCGCCAATTTTATCGTGTTTGATGACTAAGATTTTTTTCATATGAGTGTCTGAAAGATAAAAATATTAACTTAATTCCATCAGATGATGGGGCTCATTATAGTGTAACTTTAACGATTCTATTAACCATCATGATGATTGAGGTATAACGCTTTTGCCAAGTATATCAACTCAAGACCGTTTGTTCATCGTTTTGCATTAGGAATTGTATTGAGGGTGAGTAAATATCGGTTGTTATTGTTAACTCATCTGGTGACAATGAAGAAGTTTTTTGACAACAAACTAAAGCGATAATATTAGTGATATACTCCCAAACCTCTCACTCTCAAAATAGTGAAATGTATGTGAGAGACAGGACGCAAATAACCACTAATTTAATAACGGTTATTTCAAGCTTATTCAAAGGATTACATCAAATGTCACTGGCAAAAGTAACCTAACTGAAGCATCGACCATTTTATTCAGCAGATACCATCACGACTGAGTATTATTGGGTTAATCGTCAGTAGTTGAACATGATTAAAATAGGTGTTTGGGTTATTAGTATATGAAATTTAAAGTTTTTCTAATAAATTTAGATAGCAGTACAGAACGATTTACCTTCATGGATGATCAACTCAAACAGTTAGGTATCGAATATCAACGTATTTCTGCCGTATATGGTAAGGATTTACACGCTACCGACATTAGCAAAGTATATGATCCGCAAACAAACCTTCAAAAGTACGATAAAAAACTGAATTTAGGTGAAATTGGTTGTTACCTCAGTCATGTGCAATGTTGGCAAATGATTATTGATCAGCAATTAGATTATGCCTTAATTCTCGAAGATGATTCTGTCTTAGATCCCGCATTGATGACTGTGATACAGCATATCGATAATTTATCTACAGATTGGGATTACATCAAACTGTGTCATGGGCGTAAGCAGAAAGGCATTGTACAATCAATAGCGCTTGATGATCGTTTTAGTTTATCGACGTGTTTGAAGCTGCCGTCTTCGACTCGCGGGCAGTGCGTATCATTGGCTGGTGCTGAAAAATTATTAGCTACGGCCTATCCTATTGCACGTCCTGTGGATATTGATATTCAGTATTGGTATGAAAAACAATTACGCTGTTTTGTTGTTAGACCTTTCCCGGTGATCGCGACCGATTTAGACAGTGATATTAGCCGACAAGGGCGACGCAATAACGCCAAGCGTCATCATTTGTTGCGTATTTGGCAAAAGGTGAAATATGAGCTGGAATTATTAAAATATAAACAACAATTGCCGCCATTGCCCAGAATACAAAAAGAGTAATTTAGCCATGTTACCTTGCTAATATGTAAACTTAATAGTGATTCATTCTGACCAAAAAAATAGATAAACTAGCGACTATAAAGATGATGTAAAGGCGAAATATTATGCATAGAAGAGCAATTTACCCGGGTACCTTTGACCCAGTGACCAACGGTCATGCCGATTTAATCGAACGTGCTGCACGCCTATTTAAACACGTGATTATTGGTATCGCCTCAAATCCTTCTAAGCAACCTCGTTTCAGCCTCGAAGAGCGTGTCGCTCAAGTTAATTTGGTGACTGCACATTTAGACAATGTTGAAGTTGTCGGCTTTACAGGCTTGTTGGTTGATTTTGCCAAAGAACAGCATGCGAGCGTGTTGGTGCGTGGATTGCGTGCGGTATCCGATTTTGAATATGAGTTCCAATTGGCGAATATGAATCGCCGTTTAAGCCCCGATCTTGAAAGTGTTTTTTTGACACCAGCGGAAGAGAATTCATTTATTTCATCTACGCTAGTGAAAGAAGTTGCCTTGCACGGAGGGGATGTGAGCCAGTTTGTTCATCCACAGATTGCGTTACAATTAAAGCAGAAAGTTGCTCAAATTAAAGCTGAGAATAAGGGTAAGTAATTGCATGATAAAAGGATTTAGTTTAGCTAGTGTTACCGCCGCATTGGGGTTAAGCGCTATGATGGTTTACACCAATGCTCAAGCTGCGCCCTGGGTTGATACTTCAGATATCTATTTACGCGCAGATATCCAAGCTTTAGCCGATGCAGGTGTGATTAGCGCGCCGATTAATACGTTTCCATTGATGTGGGCGGGTATTGGAGCTGATCTTGCCAAAGTTGAGCCTTCGATATTAACCCCTGACTTAGTGGATGCTTTCGCACGGGTTAACTTTTACTACCAGAATGCTGTGGGTAATCGTGGTAACACCAGTATCAAAGTGGCTGCTGCATCTGATGAGGCGCGCTTTCAACATTTTGGCTCTGATTATCGTGAAAAAGGCCAATTACAAGGCTCACACGAATACACCGGTGAGCGTTTCGCTTATAAGATTTCCACCTCTGCAAATTATAACCCTGCGGACGACGAAGAAATCCGTTTAGATGATTCTTATATTGCGGTGGTGTTAGGCAATTGGATTGTCACTGCCGGCAGTGTTGGCCAGTGGTGGGGACCAGGATTTGACTCCTCGCTGCATAAATCGAACAATGCCAGACCCATGCCATCGTTGATGGTAAGCCGTAATAATTCACAAGCATTCGACACGCCTTGGCTGTCATGGATGGGCGATTGGAGTTTAACTGGTGGTATAAGTGTTACAGAGAAAGATCGTTATGCTCCGCATACCCTATTGTGGAACCTCCGTGGTGCCATTAAGCCATTTAAACAGTTAGAAATAGGCTTGTCTTGGACTACGCAGTTTTGTGGTGAAGGCCAAGAGTGTAGTTTTAATACAGCGGTTAAATCCATTACTGGTCAGCGCGATTGTCGAGCAGATAATGTCGATGAATTTGGTTGTTCAAACTATGGTAACCAGATGGCGGGTTTTGATGTCCGTTATGCAGATACCTGGTTTAATGTGCCTGTTGGTTTGTATCTAGAACGCACTTGTGAAGATTCTAAAGGTGATCCATGGCAAATCGTTGACTGCGGCAAAATGGTCGGTGCTGACACGCGTTTCAATTTTGCCAAACAACAGTACAAATTGTTTATCGAATATACCGATACTATGGTGTATTGCGGTGAAGATAAAAACCAGTTTAACTGTTTTTACGAGCATTCAACTTACCAAAGTGGCTCACGTTATTATGGTCGTGCTTTTGGCAGTACCTATGACAGCGATGCCAATGTTTATGCTCTCGGGTTAATAGGTCAGTTCGACAATAGCCATGGTTTTACCTCAATTATTCGTTACGCTCAATTGAATAAAGATGGTGCTAATCGTGGCGGTGAATGGGCGCCGCAACCATTAAAAGAAGATATTATGATGCTCGAGTTGTCATATCGCTTGCCAGCGTTTAACGGTATGTTGACCTTAGGCGGCAGTGTGGCGAATTCTAAATTTGAAGTGCAAGCCAATGATAGTCAAGGGACTATTTTTTCAACTTACGAGTATAAGTTTTAAGCGTTATGGTTGATTAACCGAGTTGAGGTTGATGATATAAGGGAGCCGAATGGCTCCCTTTTTTATTGGTTAATGCTAGGCGCAGTGGCTAGATATTTACCGTTGCTGGCATAAACCACAAAATACTGTAGTACGCTGACCGAGTTTTATCTCGCTTAATAAGTTGCCACAGCTGGTACATGTTTCGCCGCCGCGGCCATAAACATGCAACTTTTGCGCAAAATATCCTGGCTTACCATCTGCATTAGTGAAATCTTTCAATGTTGTTCCACCTTGCTCAATAGCATGAGCCAAAATCTGTTTAACTTCCGCCACAAGAATGGTTAACCTTTCTAGGTCAATACTCCCAGCGGCAGCTTGTGGATGGATCCCTGCTGCAAATAGTGCTTCATTAGCATAAATATTACCTGCTCCCACTACGATATGATTATCCATTAGGCATAACTTAATGGCTTTTTTCTTGCCAGCCAGTGCAGCTTGCAATTGTAATGGTGTGAAATGCGGGCTTAATGGTTCTGGACCAAGCTTTGATAGCAATGGATGAGCCTCTTCTGGTAATTCGTACCATAGCCAGGCGCCAAAGCGTCGCGGGTCGTTAAATCGCAACATACGACCATTATCGAGGATTAAATCAATATGGTCGTGCTTTTCTACCGGGGTGTTACGCGGCAAAATACGTAAACTACCGGACATACCTAAATGCACTATGGTGATGCCCGCATCAGTGTCGATTAATAGATATTTGGCGCGGCGACGAACATTATTAATCCGTTGGCCGACAATATTTTGTGCCACGTCAGGCACTGGCCAGCGTAATGATCCATTACGGACAATGAGCTCACTGACAGTTTGGTCTATGAGATAAGGACTGATCCCAAGGCGGGTTACTTCAACTTCCGGTAATTCAGGCATAAAAACTCTTATTTTGATTGAGAGGGAACGGCAAGAATAGGCTGTAAATCGGCGCGTAAACTGGGTGGTACTTGATACCAATTTTGGTTAGACGATTGTAATAGACCTTCATTTGGAAAATAACGCCATTGTTGTGCTGTGTGAACATGATTAATCGCGATCGTGAGCGTCTGCTTTGCAAGGCTATGCTCTGGTTCGGTTTTTAATGGTGACACACTAATGTTTTGCCATGATTGGGCCCATTGCTGACAATTGAGTACTTGCTGGTGGCATTGCCATTGACCATCTTGTTGACTTAGCCATATATCATCGAGGTGTAATTGCTTTAAAGGCATTTGCGAGTCAAATAAAGCCACAGCATCAGCGGGAACGCTAGCCGTTTTATCATTGATGAAAGACAGTACGGCAATCATAAATACACTGGCTCCAATAATAATATAGTTCCAACTTTTACGAGAAAGCGCCATAGTCATTACCTTTAATCGGATGATGTTATTTATCTTAAAGCAGCATTGTGCCCTGTTGATTTTTGAGTGTATCACCCAGGAGATAAAAAACGAATCGGCTCAGGAGCCATCCGTAAGTTAATCTTTGTTGTAGTATTGATACGGTTGCGGATAGGGTTTTAGGTTAACGATGAGCAATGAATTATCTGCTTTACTGCATTCCCCGATAGTCATTACACTAATATCATGACGTCATGATATTAGTGTAATGACTATCGGGGGCGTGTTTAGTTTCAGTTACAATAAATCGGCAAATGGCTGAATAAATACAGATCCACCAGCGGGTATGGTGTCATGGTCATCGCCAATGACGATAAGGCAATTGGCATTGACCATCGAACTGAGCATGCCTGAACCTTGCGCCCCCGTTGTACTGACATGAATTTTGCCATCAGGCCCAAGAGTATAAATACCGCGTAAAAACTCTGTGCGACCTGTTTTGCTTCGCAGTGGTTGGCTGGCAATGGCGGGAATAAATTGCGGTAGCCAGTTTGCTTCGCCTGCCATTTTACGAATAGCCGGCTGCACAAATTGTAGAAAAGCCACCATTACAGCCACTGGGTTACCCGGTAAGCCAAAAAAGAGACTTTGATTAATATTACCCACCGCAAGCGGTCTTCCAGGGCGCATATTAATCCGCCAAAAATGGGTATTGCCCACATTCGCGAGAGCCATTTTAATGTAATCGGCATTACCCACGGATACGCCGCCAGAACTGATCACAATATCTGCTTTGGTTCCGGCATCAATGAGGGTATTGGTCAGTGTCTGCTCGTTGTCATCTATGATACCGAGATCGATGACCTGACAGCCAAGCTTTTTCGCCATAGATAAAATCGTGTAGCGATTAGCGTCATAAATGCAGTTAGCTTTTAGTTGATCGCCGGGCTGACTTACTTCATCACCGGTAGAAAATACCGCCACAATCGGGCGTTTAAATACCGGTAATCTATGGAAACCGAGTGAGGCCATTAATCCCAGTTCTGCAGCGCCTAATCTTGTACCAGCAGCTAAAGCGACTTGACCTTGAGCTATATCCTCACCAGCAAGGCGAACATGTTGGCCTTTGATAATCTTGTCTGTTTCAAGCAGTATTAATTTTTGATTTTGCTCATTTGCCAGTTCGATTGCCTGAATCGTATCGGCGCCTTGTGGCACGGTAGCTCCAGTCATAATGCGCACTGCTTCACCGTCTTGTAAAATATTAGGATAGTGATGTCCTGCTAACACTTCAGCGACAACTTTGAGGGGGGCGTTAGCTATGCTATTAAAGGCAAATGCGTAACCGTCCATTGCGGAGTTCGTTTGCTGCGGCACATTGATTTCAGAAATAATATCTTGTGCTAACACATGGTTATCGATATCAATCAGGTCAACGACTTCGGGGTGATTCGTTGGTGTAATTTGTGCCAACACTGCAGCTACACCTTGCGATACACTAATACCGTTTTTATTGTTTGCGGTGTCGTCTATTTTCGCCGCTTTACTGGCATCAACCGGTAAATTGATGACTGTAGCTTGCCAGTTTTGTTGGTAGTGCTGAACAAAATCAGCAATTTGTGCCACATTGTTTAAATCTAAACGAGTTAAAGATGCAGGGACAGTCGTCTCATCACAGCAGGCGATAGCGACAATATTGTCATCATGGATATGGATCAATGGCTTATTATGTGCTGCACGATGTAGTTCAATTTTAGGTAATGCTAACTTTTTAAAGCCCTCTACCAAAACAATATCCACTTTATCGACTTCAATTTGACGCAATAAGTGTTGTAACTGGGGATCATCATCGAGTGGATCTTCGGTCATTAACGCCCAACGCATATTCGACGCCACTAAGACTTGTTTTGCTCCTGCTTTACGCATTTCGAAACTGTCTTTACCTGGAATATCGACATCAAAATTATGGTGAGCATGTTTTATGACTGCCAAACGTAAACCACGCTGATTCAATAACGGAATAAGTTGTTTCAGTAAGGTGGTTTTCCCAGTGCCGCTGTATGCACAAAAACCTAAAACGGGGATCGGCAATGGATTGGTAAATAATGCTGTCATGAAGTACCTCTACTGAAATTACTTGGCAATTTGCTTTGCTAACTGATGTTTTTGTTCTGGTGTATTGATGTTAACGAATGCATTGGGTTGGTCGGCAAAACTTTCTACTGCCACTTTATGTTGCTTGTACCACAAATCAATTTTGCGCTCTCCCGCATCCAAGAAAGCCTGCATCGATGTCACTAGATGAGGTTTTAATAGTAATACTACGGGTTGTTCATACTCACCATCACTGGCCACAGCAAGGTCGGCCTGCTGTTGCTCTAAAGCCGCTAATAACCTTACGACTAAGTCATCAGGTAACATTGGGCAATCACAAGGCACGACCAGAAGATAATCTGCTTCAGTTTGCTTTAACGCGGTGACCATTCCAGCAAGCGGCCCTAGATAACCACTATCTTGGTCACTAAAGACTTTGTAACCCCATTGTTCATAATGCTCTTGATTACGGTTAGCATTAATCATAATGCCATCGACTTGGCTTTTTAGCTTATCAATTGTATGGCAAATCATGGCTTGGCCATTAAGACTCACTAAGCCTTTGTCATTGCCACCCATGCGCCTAGCCATGCCGCCAGCTAAAATTACTGCGTCAATTTGTGGTGCCATAATGTAATTCCGTTGTATTAGCCTGATGCACTTCTCCTACTGTAGGAACATGCATGCTGGTATGAATGGTATGTTGTTTGATGTGCCAATATTGATGACATAACGCCGTCAGGCCACAGGTTTGATGGCTACTGATTAATAGTCCTGTGCCATCTTGTTTTAATTGATTAATCATCGCAAGCACTAAACTCTGCGAGTGTTTATCCATATTCGAAATCGGTTCATCGAGCATTAATAGTTTTGGTTGAGCGATCCAGGCTCTTGCGATGGCAAGGCGTTGTCGCTCTCCGCCAGATAAGTCACTGGCATGGTGGTTAAGCAAGTCAGTTAATTGAGACATATGAATCGCTTGGCTAATGCGTTTTTTTCGTTGTTCTGACGATAACGACCGTTGAGCTAAGGCATAAGTTAAGTTGTATTTGACTGAACCCTCAAACAGGTAAGGGTGCTGATGCAAATAGACTGCTTTACCTAAAAGCGACTGAGTTCGCCACCACGGTGTGGGCACAAAGCCATGACTCTCAATTTGGCCCTTAGTAGGGGACTGTAATCCAGCAAGTAGCTTCATTAAGGTTGATTTACCTGAGCCATTATCACCTTGCAGATAAATGACATCACCCTGACTAAAGCTAAGTCTATCAGCACAAAATAACATCTTTTGATTAAATTTAATCATGACATCTTTAGCTTCAATACTGACTGGGTATTTAACAGCGTTATTCGCTAACGACATTTTAATGGCTCCTTGGGACGGCTTTGCCTCGCAATGAACCCAAGATGAAATTTAACACTAAGGCTAATATGAGTAACACCAGTCCTAAGGCAATTGCTTGGGCAAAATCGCCTTTGCTCGTTTCGAGGGCGATAGCCGTAGGGATATTACGAGTGACATTCATAATATTGCCACCGACCATCATAGAGCAACCCACTTCAGTTAAAATTCGACTGAAACCGGCGATAATAGCGAGTAAGAGTGGCACCCGTAATTCACGGCATAAAGTCCACACTGCGCGTAACCAGGATGCTCCTAAGGTTCGTGATGTTTCCCAAGCTCGACGATCGACACTCGAAAATGCTGCTTGTGATAATGCTATCAATACCGGGGCGCAAATTAGCATTTGACCCAGAATCATGCCTTTTTGAGTAAATAGCCATTTTAAATCACCTAAAGCGCCATTACGGGTCAGCAATAAATAGACTAATAAACCGATTACAACGGTAGGAATGGATTGTAAAGTTTGCACTAAGTTAGTGACAATCCAACGACCTCTAAAGTGGCTAAAAGCAAGGATAAAACCTAAAATAATAGAGGGAATAATCGTGATCAATAGTGCAGCAAAAGACACTGAAAAAGAAATATTAATAATGGCCCAAACATGAGGGTCAAAAGAGAGCAGCAAGCTAAATGCTTGCTGCAATAGTACTAACCAGCCATCACTCATTTTTTATAGGTTGCCTTAAACAATTGCTCTCCTTGCACTTTATAATTGTTAATCATAGTTTGTGTTGCAGGACTAATAAACCAATCGCTCAATGCTCTGGCACCCTTATGATTTAAGTCTGGGTATTTTGCTGGGTTAATTAACATGATCTGATAAGGGTTAGCTAATTTATCGCCACCTTCAAAGCTAATATTGAGATCGAGTTTAGCTTTATAAGCAATATACGTTCCACGATCGGTTAATGTATAAGCTTGTAATTCATCCGCCATTAATAACGTTTTACCCATGCCTTGGCCTACAGAGGTATAACCTGCAAAGTCTGGTGTAATGCCGGCATCTTTCCAAATGATTAATTCTTTCATATGGGTACCAGAGTTATCACCGCGAGAAACAAATTTACTGTTACTTTGGGCAATTTTACTGAAGGCTTCAGTGACTAATTTGCTAGACTTTACTGCCGCAGGATCATTTTTAGGTCCTAATACCACGAAATCATTTTCCATAATGCCGCGCGGTTCAATACCATCAGCATCGGCGATAAATTTCGCTTCAGCATCTGGGGCGTGAGTCATCACAACGTCAACATCTCCTTGGCTGGCAAGTTTTAATGCTTTACCTGTACCCGTTGCAATAACTTGAACAGTATAACCTGATTCAGCTTCAAACTTAGGTAACAGTGCCCCCAGTAGGCCTGAGTTTTCAGTACTGGTTGTGGTTGCTAACTTAATCACTTCATTTGCCAGTGCAGTAGGGCTAAACATCGCTCCACTAAGTACCGATGCTGCTATCAGAATACTAATGCTTGCTTTGAGTTTTAACATTGCCGCTCCTTGATATATTAATCGTTATGATATTCATATTTTTGGTCTGTTGATCTTTGATGATCAAAATTTTTAAACGTAAACCGTGTCGCACCTTGTATCAAAATCGCAGAGCAAGTTATGACGACTAGCCTGCTAAGCGAATAATTTGCAACAAAGACTTCTATTTGCAAAGGCGTCACACGCTTAAGTTGAACCCTTCGGGCAGCACTTGTAGCCACTTTCTATTACTTGACCGCTTGTTCATGTAGAATGATCACATGCTATAAGCTTCGCCTCGGAGAAATGGCTATAAACTGCGTAAAAATTCATCTCGAAAGATCAACAAGTCCTAACTAAAAAATTAAATGCATTAGGAAATAACTAATTCCCAACGTAATAAGCAAGTTAAATGCCAAAGTACTTTAATGCAAATACTGTTCACGCATAAAATCGAAACTGTGAACTTGCTCCCAAGCTATGGTTATTTATATTAGACAAATTGTCCCATGATCACCTTTCTATGGTTCATAGTGACCAAGTGATTTGAATTCAGTGATACAGTATTACAAAGCTTGCCAAAGCATCCATATAAGAGTCCATTTATGAGTCCAAATGAACATGCCAGCCCAGTAGCAAAGACCACAATGTCAGTACTCATTGTTGATGATGAACCCGGTATGCGCAGTTTTTTGATGAAAGCCTTGGCTAAAAAGTTTGCCTTGGTTGAAACCGCTTCTTCAATTGCCCAAGCTGAAGAGTTACGCAGTCATGGTCATTTCGATTTATTGATTGTGGATATTCGCTTGCCTGATAGATCGGGTATTGAATGGCATGAAGCGCTTAATGATCCCGAGCACCAATCCGATATTATTTTTATGACTGGTTACGCCGATATGGATGTGGCAATCAAAGCATTACGTGCGGGTGCGTGTGACTTTATTATGAAACCGTTTCATTTAGAGCAGATGATCACTGCCGTTGATCGTTGTATCGAAAAACGTTTGCTTAAGCGTGAGAATTTTATGCTAAAGCGTGAATTATCGCACGGTCAATCATCGACTATTATCGGTAACAGTGAAGCTATTCGCGATGTTAAAGAAGTGATTGAACGCATCGCCCCGACGAATGCTGTGGTGTTAATTGAAGGCGAGTCTGGAACGGGTAAAGAGCTGGTGGCCAGACAGCTACATCTGCTTAGCGGTCGAAGTGGTGCATTTGTGCCGGTGAACTGTGGTGCAATAGCCCCAGATCTGTTGGCCAGTGAGTTGTTTGGCCATACTGCGGGCGCATTTACAGGGGCCAAAGGTAATCGTGAAGGCTTATTTAGTTATGCCTCGGGTGGCACAATATTCTTGGATGAAATTGGCGAAATGCCAATGAATATGCAAACGGCATTATTAAGAGTGCTTGAACAGCGTGCGATTCGTCCAGTTGGAAGCGAAAAAGAAGTGGATATTAATGTGCGCGTTATCGCGGCAACTAATCGTTTATTAATCGATGAGGTTGAGGCGGGACGTTTTAGGCGCGACCTATTTTACCGTTTGAATGTATTAAATATTGTTATTCCATCTTTGCGATCTCGCCCCGATGATGTTGCTGAACTTACCCATTATTTTACCTTACAATTGTCACAAGAATTGGGTATTAAAGACGTTATTTGGAGCCACGAAGATCTGCAAGTGCTGCAGCAACATGATTGGCCTGGCAACATTCGCGAGCTACGTAATATGATTGAACGGTGTATTTTATTAGGCAAACCCCCTGCTGAATATTGGAAAAAGCCTGCGTCAGTTATGGTCAACGATGCCATGGGTTACCCGCTTAACTGGCCATTGAAAGAAGTTGAAAAACAACATGTCACAAAGGTTGTTGATAATCATAACGGCAATAAATCTGCTGCTGCCCGCGATTTAGGTGTGTCGCGAAAAACATTAGATCGAAAATTTAAAGATTGGTTGAATCACGCCGAAGAAGGTCACGAGGACACATAAACGTGGCGAATTCGAAGGGTTTTTTTACACGAGTTTTCGGTATTAGTTGGCAGCAAATGCAAGCCAAAGTACGTTATCGGATCTTGTTTCTGACATCTCTGCCTATTGTATTAACCCTAGTTAGCTTAGTTTTTATAACCATATATTGGAATGTAATATACACGGGCAAACAATTGTTTATGAAGGTAAAGGCTGATTTAGTTGTCGCTAATAGTACCTTGATGCAAGTGCAGGAACGCCAACAAGACAGTTTAGAGTCGATCAGTAAATCATGGGATTTTCAACATGCATTTAGGTTACTACAACACAGTCAGCAGCAAGCGGATCCCAAGGTTATTAGTGCGCTAAATATACTATTAGAACAGCAGCAAAAAGCATCAGGATTAGACTTTCTAAGGTTAATTCGTGTCGCAGATGCTGCCGCGGATCCCGACTTACGTTTGATGTTGCACCAAACTCAACAGAAGGCTTTTTCTGGTTTGATGGTGCTGTCAGCTAAACGTCTCGAAAGAATTAATTCAAGTCTAGCAACCCAAGCTAACATTAGCTTAATTCCCACATTACATGCCAAACAGCCTCTACAAAATATCGAAACACGTGGTTTATTAAGCCGAACCTTATTACCGATAGCCGACCAGTCGGGTAATGTATTTTGGTATTTAGATGGTGGTATGTTGTTTAACCGCAATACTGCCATCGTCGATAATATTCGTGACTTAGTTTACGGCAAAGGCACATTACCAGAACGCTCAATCGGTACCGTGACCCTTTTTCTGGATAATATTCGGATTAGTACTAATGTGCCGATGGAGCAATTTCCCAAAGACCCGAATAAACCCAATAGGGCATTAGGTACGCTGGTGTCTAATGAAGTGTATCAACAAGTACTGGTTGAAGGGCAAACATGGATAAATCGTGCCTTTGTTCTCAATGATTGGTACATCTCTGGTTATTTACCTTTACAGGATGTGCGCGGTAAACGGATTGGGATGGTTTATGTGGGCTTTTCTGAGTCTCCTTTTCTGCATAATTATTTACTCAATATTATCGAGCTCGGTACCATTTTAGTGTTTGTGTTATTGATTTCAGGTTTTCTAGTGTACCGGGGAGCAAACAGCTTATTACAGCCAATTGAGTATATTCACCAAGTGGTTACTGCGGTGCAATCTGGGCGCAATATCAGGATCGGTAAATTAGACATCAATGGTGATAATGAACTGGCACATTTAGCCGAACAATTTGACAATATGTTGGATCAATTACAGCGACGTAATGCCCAAATTCAATCTGCTGCAGAGCAACTTGAAATTAAAGTTGAGCAGCGTACTCGTAGCTTGCAAGATAAAACGGAGGAGCTCGAGCGTAATGTGGCGTTATTGCATGCGACCAGACAACAGCTGGTCACCAATGAAAAACTTACCGCACTAGGAGAGCTCATCGCAGGTATCGCCCATGAAATCAATAATCCTACCGCGGTAATTTTGGGCAATATGGAGCTGTTAAAATATGAACTTGGTGATAATGCTGCCGTAGTCGAAGAAGAGATCGAGTTAGTGCTCCAGCAAGTGGGCCGGATCACTACAATTATACGAAGCCTACTGCAATACAGCCGTCCAGGTGAGTTCAATGCCCCCATAACATCGCAACCAGTGACGCAAATTGTTGAAGAGATGCTGTTGTTAGCCCGCCATTCCATTGAACAACAAGAGGTCACACTGATCAAGGATTTCACTGCCACAGGTGATGTTGAAGTCAATCGTCCCCAGCTGTTACAAGTACTGATTAACTTAATGGTTAATGCCGCTCATGCGATTGAAAACAAAGGCCGAATTTGGCTACGAACATATGACTGGCTAGAAGATGGCAAAACGATTGGCGTTAAAATTGAAGTTGAAGACGAGGGCGTGGGGATTAATAAAGAAGATTTGAGTCGTATTTTTGACCCATTTTATACCACACGTAAAGATGGTACCGGTTTAGGCCTCTCGTTGAGCTATGGGATCATTAAACGGCTTGGTGGTACGATTGAAGTGAATTCGACAGTAGGTAAGGGCACCATATTTACCATTGGTCTTTACCACAAGGCAAAAGATGATCAGCAACTTGGGCCTTATGAAGGCTTACATTTTGGTGAAAAAGCACAATAAGAAAACAGCTAAAAAAAAGCCGGATGATGAATCCGGCCACAAAGAGTGTATGAGCAATGTCGTGCTTGCGAACTCTGAAAAGTGATTAAAGGTGATGAAGTCTTTAATGACTAAACCGAGTTTTGGAACGCAAGTTAATAATAATCATTCTCATTAGTGTTTGCAAGCATTTAAGATAATATATCGCATCTTTACATTCAATTAAGCACATAAAATAATAAGCTATTGTTTTTATTAAAAATGTTTATGCTTTGTTACTTGTATGTAAATGTGTTTTGTAAAATAAAACAGTTTGGCGCTTATTCTGGTATTAGAGGTTGGTGTTAGTCTGATTGTTATTGTTCACGCTTAGATGAACGTTACTGGAACGCGAGGCGCATCTTGCGATTAATGTGCTGATGATAATCTGTGGAATATTGTTTAGAACAACAATACTGTCATCGTATTTGATAAAAACTGAGCATATTAAATAAGTAAAGCATCGGCGGCACTGTAATTGAGCTGACGATGCTTTTTGCTTATTCACCTATCCTAATAACGATTACTTTGATGCATGAATAATAATGTCGTCATCAGTCGTGATGTCATTTAATAAAATTTTATCTTGTAGTACCTTCAATAACACCCCATAAGCCGGTAAAAACAATCCTAAGCTCACGATCAATTTAAAGGCGTAATCAACGCTAGCAATTTCTGGCCAATGTGTGGCCATAAATACATCACTGGAAGCATAAAACGCGATACTGAAAAACACTAAGGTATCGACTAAGTTACCCACTAATGTTGATGCTGCGGGGGCAACCCACCAAGCTTTGGCCTGACGTAATTTAGCAAATACAGTGATGTCCATTAGCTGGCCAATCAAGTACGCCACAAAGCTGGCAAAGGCGATGCGAAACACAAAGCTGTTCCACTCGATTAATGCACCAAATGCTTGTAATTGACCTTGGTGAAACAATACCCCGACTAAATACGACACCACAAGTGACGGTATCATGGCTTTAAGAATAATGCCTCTAGCAGCTTGTTGGCCAAAAATTCTTACGGTTAGGTCGGTGGCGAGATAGACAAATGGAAAGCTAAATGCACCCCAAGTGGTGTGGTAGCTAAACAGCTGAAATGGTAGCTGAACAAGATAGTTGCTTGCGCAAATAATTAAGATATGGAAACTGACTAATAGCATCAGTGCTCGGCGATATTTCGCCTGGGTTAACGTCAACATATTGTGGCCTTTTTAATTGGGTTAGCGCGGGGTGAGGGAACCCGCTATTAATTAGTTAACAGTATTTACTGGTGTTAACGAGACTATATAGCCTGAGTTAAGCCGATAAGTTAATACCTGTTATAGAGAATATTATCATTATAGTTTATTGGTCGTGTTTGCTGATAAATACACCACTTAATTAACCTTTTTAAGCGCATTCATGGCGGTCAGCAATCATGGGGGCGGGATAATAGCATGGGTTTTGTACAAGCGAAAGGCCTAGTCATGGCGAGCAAGCATCGTTGGAGTCAGCTTAGGAATATTAAAAATCGATTAATATAGACAATACTGTCGCTAATTTGTTTTCCAGCTCTTGCCACTCAGCTTCAGGATTTGACCCCGCAACAATACCTGCTCCGGCAAACAAGTTGATTCTTCTGGGTTCAATTAAAGCGCTGCGGATTGCAACAGAAAACTCTGATTCATGGTGATTTAAATAACCACAAGCTCCAGCATACCAACCTCTAGCGTAACCTTCTCGCTGGCGAATAAAGTTTAATGCCGCCTCGCGAGGTAAACCTCCTACGGCAGGAGTAGGATGCAGCGCCCGTAATAATTCAAAATCACTAATGCCTGGTTTTAACTGTGCTCGAATAGCGCGATGTAAATGTTGAATATGATCAAGCTTAAATATTTTAGGTTGCTCGTCGGCGCCCACATACTGACTTAATGGTGTGAGTACATTGACAATATGCTCTCTGACTAACTGATTCTCATGGCTATTTTTAATATCATCTAATAGCGCTTGAGCCAGTAATGCATCCTCATCAGGATTAAGCCCTCGCACTGTTGTTCCGGCTAATGCTTCGGTAAACAGTTCCTGTTGGCGGCGTAAATATAACCGTTCGGGTGAACAAGATATAAATGCGCGTTCAGGGCTAAATTGAAAGCCAAATTGAAAGCTATTTGGATTACGCCCTTGCCAACAGGCTAAAACAGTCCAAGGGTCAATATGGTCATTTACATCAATTTGGCTGTGGCGTGATAAGACGACTTTGGGGGTCGATTTGATAAAATTAGCTTGGGTGACCTGTTCAACTAATTCCTTCCAACGGGCAAAATTAGGTAAATCACTTCGACCCATTAACATGAGTTTATTCGGTGGTGACAAGGGAGCAGGTTTTTGCACCATTGCGATAGTATCAAGTGCAGCTTGGATTTCGTCTTCAGCATTTCCATTCTCAAAATTAAGGTTTACTAATATCCTAACCTTATGACCGCTTCGGCGTAATTCTATTCTAGGTAATATAAAGTGTGCACGGCCAAATTCAGGCCAACATTCTACCGTGCGATCGAACGCTAAACCGCCGTAATAGCGAATGTCTAGATGATTGGTTTTGTTACGCTGTTGCTGATAGATTTGCGCTAAGGCATTGTCGTCGACTTGGTCGGCAAAATAAAATGCCTTACATGAACCTATAGCGGCGACATCTTCATTTCTATCACGGCCATGCCAATAAATTTTAGGGTATACGGTTTGGGCACTTAACCAAGAGATTAATGGCAATGCTGGAGCATCGACTGACAGTTGCACTATAGGGTCACAGATCGGTATGCTGCGAAGTTGTTCGAGCTTAGAGATCAACTCGCTAAATTGTGGTGAAAAAAAGTGACCTTTCAATCTGTGCCTCTCGTATATCAACATAAGCGTTAACGTTAATAAACAGATGAAAAAGTGTCAATTAGCAAGATTAAAGTGTGTGATCTGAATTGCTAATATAGCCATGAGATTTTGGTAATGCGTTTGTTAGGTAACCATGTTAAAGAATTCAGCTATTGGCTAGTGTTATTGGATCGTTATAGAATGAAAAAGCAATGTCGAACATCTCGTTGAGTCATTGTTAAAGTGCCATCGATATTTGTGTGATGATCTGAAGTAAAAATTAGCTGAATTGAGTAAAGTAGTTCAAAATATAACTAGAAATTGCAAGTCAGATTTCGTTTTTTAGTTTCGTCTCCCGGAGTAATTTGTACAATGAATGATTCTGCCGAATCAAGCAATGTCATTAAAGTCCCTATCGATAAACTTGCTTTAGGCATGTTTGTTACCGCGATAGATCATCAGAACGGTAAAGTAGCCATCCGTAATCCCGGACAAATTAAATACCGTGATGCAATTGTCAAACTTAAAGCCAACAATATTGCATTGGTGTGGGTTGATATTGAACGCTCTTCAGACACCTGTGGATTAAAAAAAGCAGAAAGAGCAAGCTCTGCTAGCAGCCTATTAATGCGTAAAGCGACGGTCACTCGAGATGGTCAGCGAGGGCAAGCTAAAAAGTTACTTGCTGAAGCCAAGGGGCTTATCAAAAAAGTAATGTCTGAAACCTTCGAAGGTAAAGCTATCGAAGTGGGTCAATTTGAAGATGTTGCTGATAAAATGATTGAGTCGGTTATGGATGATGCCGACGCATTTAAGTGTATCTCAGCACTGCGTAGCAAAGATGCTTACTTACTTGAACACTCTATCAATGTTGCCTTTTTGCTCGTCACCTTTGGCAAGCACCTTAAGCTTGACCGCGAATTACTTAAGCAAATGGCGGTTGGGGGGATTTTACATGATATCGGCAAAATTAAAGTTGATAACGAAATATTACACAAACCAGGTAAGCTGACCCCAGAAGAATTTGAACACATGAAATTGCATCAATTTTATGCAATTGAAATCATGAATGAAACAACAGGGCTGTCACAAGTGAGTAAAGATGTGTGCTTAATGCATCATGAAAAGCTTGATGGCCGCGGTTATCCTAATGGCCTCAAAGATGAGCAACTTCCTCAGCATGGGCGAATGAGTTGTATTGTAGATATTTTCGATGCGTTAACTGCTGCTCGTTGTTACAAAGAAGCCATGAGCCCCGCGGCAGCATTTAAAATATTGATCAGCTTGACACCATTTCATCTTGATCAAAAACTGGTATATGAGTTCATCCGCTGCGTGGGTATTTACCCTGTCGGTTCATTAGTACAGCTATCGGACCTGCGTGTAGGAATTGTATGGGATGCTAAAGGTCGCGATGCCTTGCATCCTATCGTTAAGTGCTTTTATTCAATCAAGCATAAGCACTATACCGAAGTGACTATGGTGGATTTACTTAAATCTGAGTTAAATATTGAGCGAGGCGTATCGCCAAGTATGCTCGATGTCGATCCTAGCCCTTTTTACTAAATGCCAGTAAAGCCCTGTGAGTGAATAGCAATAACTAATGGCCAATAATCTGTTGGTACATGGGTGCTAACTTAGCTAGAAGCGCATTACGTGTTGCGATAGGAATATGCTGTTGTTTAAGGGCTTCAATCAAATGGCCCACTAAGGCATCAAAGTCGGCTTGGCTAATGTGCAGTCCGATATGGGCATCATACATAGATGCTCCTTGATAAAGACACTCACCGCCAGTGACAACACATAAATGCTCAATCAGCCGTTGACGAAAAACACTGATGTCGGTTTGTTCAAAGTGATGCAAGAGGCGTTTGTCTTGGGACAAATTAACCAGGAAATCGTCGGTGATCATACTGATGCCTTTGTTTCCCCCCAGCTGCTGGTAAAGGCTTGTTGGTTGGCTTGCGCAGCCAGTAGACAGTAATAACAGTGCGCCCAATACCAGTAGATGATGTTTAAAAGCATTCAGCATTACAGTGTTCCCTCTACGGATAAATACCACCCTTGTTGCTGCTTAAATCCGGCAATACTGCCTAAATCGACATATGCGCCGACAACCGAAAGGTGTTTATTAACAAACCAGGCGACAAAAATATCTTGCCAATCTTGCTCTTGCGCAAAACTCAACTCATCTGGTTTTTGTTTGTACTCATAACCCAGAGCAATATTATCAGTTAATAACACCGCAATAGAAGCTTCGGCTTGTAAGGTGTAATCGTTGTTGGTTGCAGTGCCAAATCCGAGTAAACCTGTTTGGTTTGCTTTGGTGGCTCTCAGGGTTAGGTTGGTTACAAGGTTACGGCCTGCAATGGCTTCAAAATAGACCTTGCTAGCGGCCAAATACACATCTAACCCCCAATCATCTCTTGCTCCCACTGCTTGTGGTAAGGCAAAGTCATCAACACGTTTGTACTGTAATCCTAAGCTGATTTGCGGCATTGCGGTATAGAGCACTTCACCAGCCAGTTTGTATTTTATGCCTACAATATCTTGGCCTAGTTTGCCGCCCAGAGTGTCTAAATCAAAAGTTTGTTTGGCAATACTCAGTTCAAAGCGATTATCAATGCTTAACGATGCTCCCATAGAATGCAGGGTAAAGTCGTCAACATAAACGGCGGAGTTCATCGCGGTTAAAGACCATTGATCAGAGCTTGCATAACCATTAATTACCGCCCAAGGTACTATGCCACCTCCGGCACTACCTTCAATAGTTGTTGCGCCGCCAGTGGCGATAATTTTGCTCGTATCAGCTTGGGCCTGCGTCACGATTAGGCTTAATAGCCCGGATAATATAATGCATATGATTTGATACATTAGCGCACCGTATCTTCATTAGAATGGGACATTAGATTGATTGAATTGTTGAAACCATACAATAAAATCATCCGCTTTTAATGGCTTAGAATACACATAGCCTTGAATTATATCACAATTAAGCTTGCGCAAAATATCGATTCCTTCTGCGGATTCTACGCCTTCAGCCACTACGGATAAGTTAAGTCCCTTAATTAACCTAATGCTAGTATCGACGATCATTAAATCAGTGGCATCGGTATGAATATCTTTAATAAAACTGCGATCAATCTTCACTTCATTGACCGGTAATAATTTCAAATAGGCTAATGAAGAGTGTCCTGTGCCAAAGTCGTCGATGGCAATCGATATACCGATATTGCGAAATTGCTGTAAAACCGCAATCACCGTTTGCGCATCTTTCATCACCGCACCTTCAGTGACCTCTATCGATAAGGCGGTAATGGGTAAATTATTGCTAATGAGTAATTGTTCAATGTCCAGTGGTAGCTGAGGATTGGTTAAGTCGTGGGCGGATAAATTAATCGCGACCGTAAGTGAAATACCTTGTTGCTGCCATTTTGCTAGCTGTTTTATGGTGGTATTGAGCACCCATTCGCTAATAATCGAGATATTACCTGAGTTTTCAGCTAAGCGAATAAATTCGTCCGGTGGAATAAACCCTAATTCAGGGTGCAGCCAACGGATCAGGGTTTCTGCTCCATGGCAATGATTCGTCTGAATATCAACTTTGGGCTGAAACACTAAATGCAGTTGCCCTTGACTTAGGGCTATCGGTAAATCGCGGATAATCATTAATTCACGCAGATAGCGCTCATCTTCGCCTTGTTGATAAGTGGCAATACTTAATGATTCCATGCGCGCTTGGTTTAAGGCAATTTCAGCATGGCGAATCAAGGTATCGATGTCATTACTGTCATAGCCTCGGGATAAATCTACCATCCCTACGCGAACGTTGACTGTGATTTTTGAGCCTTGAATGGCAAAGGGTTGAGTTAATAAGCGTAAATAATTATCAAGCTGTTGATCATCAATACCAGGTTGGAATAATAATAAAAACGAGTCGCCATCTAAGCGCGATATTAACTGTGCTGTTGGAGATAAGCTTTCTAAGCGACTGGCAAACAATACCAACAGATCATCGGCATTGGCAAAGCCAATAATGTTATTCAAATGACGAAAGTTTTTGATGTCTATCATCACTAAGTTGCCATGCATTTTGCTTAGCAGCTGACTAAGGAGCTGTTTAGCTGCTACGCGGTTATACAAGCCTGTGAGGTTATCGTGCTGTGACTGGTAAACTAAGTCATTTTTGCGTGACTCAATGTTTTCACGCATTATCGATAGGGTGTTGGCTAATACTTGTAATTCTGCGGGAGCACCTTTAATTGGCGGAGGATTTTCGCCTTGGCCCACTTTGCGGGCAAAATTAACCAATCCATAAATAGGTTTGGTTAAGCCGCCAGCAAACCAGGCTGCAATCATAAAGGCCAGTAAACAGGTTATCGCGAATACAAGTAACATGTTATTGCGTAAAGCATCGTAATTTTGCTGCCACTTAATATTCGATTGGTGTAATACCGCTAATTGATTATCGCTATTGTTGTCTAATGCAATGGTGGTAGATAAATAGCCCAGTGGTACGTCGTCGCTGACCACATCGATAGTTTGGTCTAATTGATCCATCTGCGCTAAAACATCTTGTTGCTGAGCGGTTGGCAGGGTGGAGACTATTTCAACTCTGTCAGCTGACTGGTTAATGAAACTAATATCGATCCCGGTAATAGTTTTTGCTTGGTCGGCGACGTTTTTATCCATCGCAAAGCCCATACCAACCCAAGCGATTAATGTAGGTGCTTTAACGGGCTGCAAAACAAATTGGTAGCTACTGTGATCATAATTAAAAATTTCGAACGTGGTTGAGCGATTTTTTGTTAATGCAAATAACTCATCAATATTCGCTTTAGTCAGACCTTGTAAACTTGATGACAGCAGGGTTCCCTGCGGAGAGAGTAAAATAGCGGCATCGGCATTAATCCGACGGCCGTGGTTTGCTAAAACGGATGATATTGTATCTTGCTCGCCGGTCGCGACCGCGCGCTTAAAGCCAAAGTCAGCACTTAATAATGACAAACTTTGGTTAAGCTGCTTGTTGCGATTTGACAACATTTCGACAAAAACGTTAGAGCCAATTTTAAGATTTTGAGTTTGTTGTTGGCGGAAATCTCGTTGAGTTGCGCTTAACACAAACAAGGCAGTAGTTAACTGCATTAAAGTTAATATGAGTAAAAATGCAATGATTAATCTGCTGCGAAAACTATTTGGCATGTTGTCCCATCATATGGCTGGCATGATCAGAAGCACCAAATCCGCTAGGTGGCGATGATGGTTTATTTTGGTGTTCTATATCGACACTAAGCGCTAATTGATTAGCGCCATCATTAAGGATAATCGAAGATGATGCTGGTGCAACAATTTGCCAAGGATGCCAAATCTTAACTTGATATTCTCCTGGCGGTACATCCGTTAATTGTATTTTCCCCCGACGCATCACTTACCGAGAAATAAGGACTTTTAGCAACGTAAATAAAGGCTTGCATATAGTCATGAATATTACAGCCGATAGCGACTAGACCCGCTTTATCAAAGGTAATCGGATCTGCGGTCGTGCCTACGTATAATTTTAGCTCAAATTGTTTGGCTTCAGAAAATGAATAAACATGGTGTCGAGTACGATCTAAATTAGGAAAATCAACATTTGCCCCTTGTGGCACAGCTAATACAAAAGGGTAAAATACGCGATCTTGTTGACGCATTTCGTAATGGGCTGTAGCAGGCAGTGTTATTTCTGATGTCGAGGTTGCTTCAAGTGGCGCAGTCGAAATAAGTTCTACCACGCTATCACTGAGCATATTACCTTGAGCATCGGTAACATCAACCGTTAAGGTTGCCGCAGTCACTGATGCTGAAATAATATAAGTTAACCAGAGTAAGTATGTAGTAAACCGGAACATTGGCATGTATTCGCCTCATTATTAGACAGTAGAGCGGGTTGCAACATAATGGCTAATCATATGAACAATATGACATCATAACCTAGCATACTCAAAATACATCATTATCACAGTAAAATACGACCATTTGTTTTGCTACAAATTATTAACCGAGGTGTTCATGAAAGTGTATTTATCGATTAGTTTAGTATTGATATCGTTAATATTACTCATTCCCGGTGTAACAGAGCCCATGTTAACGATGACAGGAACGATTGAAAAGTCACAGTTGCTTGATACGGGTAAAGACATGTTAACCCAAAACCTCACCGAAGATTCTCGTGCTAATACCCGTGGAATACTCGATGTTGCGGCCAGTCTGTTTGGCCTAGATACACTTGAGGGAGAGGTGGAGGTGTTTCGCAATAGTCGCAGTATCATTGATACCATAGTGGCGCTGTACCAGTCTCATAATCTAATCGTCGCCATGTTAATGGGGTTATTTAGTATTGTGATCCCCGCAGTGAAGTTAATCACTATGCTGATATTACTGCTGCCAGTGCCCCAGCGAATCAAACAACAGCTTAACAGTATGATTGGTGCTATCGGCAAATGGTCTATGGCCGATGTTTTTGTGGTTGCTATTATCGTGACCTACATGGCAGGTAATGCTTCAGCCGGTATGGGCGATATGCTTAAGACTCAATCTCAGTTTGAAATCGGTTTCTATTATTTTCTAGGCTACTGTATTTTTTCAATCGCCAGCCAGATGATGATCGACATGACACAAACGCGAAAGTCACAGAGTACCTTTGTTAATATTGACGACTGATGCTGCTGGGTTTTTGGGCTGACGACGATAATATCGACCTTAAAATAAAAAGAGCGTAAATCAGTTTCTTATTATCTTGATGAGTCGTGAATAACACGAAAATAAGTCATTATTGTTTTGGATATTCAAAGTCGTGATATTTCGCGACTTATGTTTTGCAATGGTTATAATGAGCATATGCATTGGTAACCTTAAGATTGACTATGACTGACTCTACAACCACTGACTATATTGGCTCTGATCATTTTCTACCCGAAAATACTCTATTGCTTAATGCCATGACAGAGGGTGTATATGGTTTTGATTTAGCGGGTAATGCAGTATTTATCAACCCCGCGGCAGAACAAATGACCGGCTGGAAAAGTGCCGAATTAATTGGCAGAAATATTCATGACTGTCATCATCATAGTCATGCAGATGGCAGTCATTATCCTCAGCATGATTGCCCTATTTATCGCACCTTACATGATGCTATCCCTCGGCAAGTGACCGACGATGTATTTTGGCGTAAAGATGGCAGCAGCTTTCCAGTGTATTACAGTTCAACCCCAGTATATGATCAGCAACAACTCGTCGGTGTTATCGCGATATTTCGTGATGTAAGCATGCAAAAACATACCGAGCAATCATTGAGACAAGCATTGGCACAAGTGCAGGCTTTGTCAGAACGGTTAGCATCAG
This sequence comes from Shewanella vesiculosa, assembly GCF_021560015.1. Lineage (NCBI taxonomy): Bacteria > Pseudomonadati > Pseudomonadota > Gammaproteobacteria > Alteromonadales > Shewanellaceae > Shewanella > Shewanella vesiculosa. The sequence goes on from NZ_CP073588.1 coordinate 3,714,101, forward strand.
AAAATCAATACTTACTCACTGAGCTTCAAGGTCAGCAAGGCGCCTCAGGAATATCGGGTAACAGCCAATCTATCAATCAACTCATTCAACAGATCCACTTAGTCGCAAATACCGACAGTACGGTATTAATTTGTGGTGAAAACGGCACCGGCAAAGAGTTAGTTGCGCGTAACTTACATAGGCTAAGTCATCGTAAAGACCAGCCTATGGTAAGTGTTAACTGCGCTGCATTTTCGACGGCCTTGCTAGAAAGTGAGCTGTTTGGGCATGAAAAAGGCGCATTTACTGGTGCCACAGCGCGTCGCAAAGGCCGATTTGAATTAGCCAATAATGGCACCTTATTTTTAGATGAAATTGCCGAGCTAAGTTTATCGGCACAATCTAAATTGTTGCGAGTGATTCAAGAGCAAAGCTTCGAGCGTGTTGGCAGTAGTGAAACCATTAAGGTTAATATTCGCTTAGTTGCTGCCACCCATCACGATTTAGCCGCACGAGTAGAACAGGGCTTGTTTCGCATGGACTTATATTACCGCCTGAACGTATTTCCAATTACCGTGCCTCCTTTACGAGAGCGCCGTGAAGATATTCCACAATTGGTCAATGATTTAGTCACATCACTGAGTAAAAAGCTTGGAAAAAAAATCACTAAAGTGAGTGCTAAAGGGCTGAAGAACTTACAGCAATATGCTTGGCCAGGTAACGTGCGTGAGTTACAAAACCTGATTGAGCGAGAAATGATTTTATCGCAAAGTGGCCATTTACTGTTTAATACTTTGCCCGCAGTGGTTGCCCCTCCGTTAGCAACCAGCACGTTAACCATGGCCCAAGCCGAAGCCGCGCATATTATTACGGTATTAAATGCTAGCCATTGGCGTATTTCTGGCCCGTTTGGTGCTGCTGCAATGCTAGATATGCCGGCGAGTACCTTGCGATCTCGGATGAAAAAGTTAGCCATTACGCGCTAATTTTTATTACTCACTTTATTAAGTCACGATATATCGCGTAAAAGATGATATATCGTGATTTTTATTTATGGAGTTTTTATTTTAGTTGTTTAAAATCATAATATTAAGATAATTATTGAGTTGGCTTAGTCTTTGCTATAACAGGGCAATATTGTGTTATAGGAATATCTTCATGCCTAAATTATCATCTCAAACTCCGGCAGCGATTATGTCAGTCGATAACGCTGCCGTTTCACAACGGATCCCAGTAGTGCAAATTGCTACGCCGTCGACAAAAATTCATGTTCGAGAACAGAAGGGCGTTTTTCAACGACTGCGCCAGCACAGTAATACTTTACTGATTGCGATTTTTTTCCTGATCCCATTTATCAATTACCAAGGCCGGCAAGCCATTCTGTTTGATGTAACCGAACAGCAATTCTTTTTCTTCAATATCACCTTGTGGCCACAAGACTTTACCGTATTAGCATGGTTTTTTATGGCTGCTGCTTTTGGGCTGTTTTTTGTTACTGTTTACTGGGGGGCGGGTGTGGTGTGGTTTTTTGTGTCCACAAACCGCGTGGACCTTTATTTACATGTGGGTTGAAGCCAAAGTAGAGGGTAATCATCATCATCGGGCGGCGTTAGATAAAGCCCCATGGTCATTGAGTAAAGTACGTAAACGAGTGACTAAGCATGCGGTGTGGATGGTGTTTGCCTTGCTGACCGGCTGCGGATTTATTGGTTACTTTATGCCTGCACGCGAGTTGTATGTTGATATTTTTAGCATGAGCAGTGGCTTTTGGACTGGCACATGGGTGTGGTTTTTTTGCCATCTGCACTTATTTAAATGCCGGCTGGATGCGTGAAATGATGTGTTTGCATTGCTGTCCTTACTCACGTTTTCAAGCGGTGATGTTTGACGCCAATACTAAAACGGTTAGCTATGATGCTGCTAGAGGTGAGTCTCGTGGGCCACGTAAACGTTCACAAAAAACGGAGCTAGGTGACTGTGTAGACTGCAATTTGTGTGTTGATGTTTGCCCAACTGGGATTGATATTCGTAACGGCTTGCAATACGAATGTATTAACTGTGGTGCCTGTGTTGATGCATGTAATCAGACCATGGAAAAATTTGGTTATGCCGCTAATTTAATCAGCTTTACCAGCGAGAATGCCTTAACAGGACAAGCAAAAGCCAGTTTGTGGTCACTCAAATCTCTCGGTTATGCCAGTGCACTATTGATTATGATTATTCTGATCATTAGCGATTTAAGCCACTTAAGCCATATACAGCTTAATGTGATCCGCGATCGCCAAACCTTGTATCGTCAAGTGGGCGTCGACCAGGTTGAAAACAGCTATCAGCTCAAAATTCGCAATAAAACGCAACAAATGGCTTTTTATCAAATCAGTATCCACAGTGACGATGCTAAAGAGCAAGTATTGCAAATCGTTACCGACAGCTTGATTGCGATAAAACCTGCAGAACAACTGGATTATCCGTTGACCGTCAGTGGTCGCTTAAGTAACCGAGCGAGTGAGAGTACGCAACAAACAGTGCAATTTAGGGTCACCCAAATTCAAAGCTTGGAAAATCCAACGCCAACGGAACCAGCGAACCAGACCTCGCAAACATCACGGTTCTTTTGGCCATATCTCGTAATCTCTGTATCTCAGTATGACGACATAAAGAGGTGCTGACCTTACTCGATGCTACGCCGCAACATGGTTAAGTAACAAAAAGGCTTGTCGCATTATTAATGGGACAAGCCTTTTTTGCTAAATGGTCGCAGTGTTATCGCGCTAACGTATTAACGCTGATGCAGTGCGTAGTCGCTGCCGTCTTTAGCAGTAAACACTTTACAGTTGCCTTCAGTTGGCTGACAGCCTGTATGGATTAAGCTAATCCATTGCTTGTATGGCGTCGGCAAATTCTTAATTGGAATCGCAACCTGAATGTCTTCAATATTAGCTTGGTCTGTGGTGCCCATTTGTCCTTGGCGGTCGAAGCTAATCTCAACATGGGTATCATTATTCTTTAACACCACTGAAGTCGGTTCACTTTTATGACCCGTCAATGCCACAAATTGACATGGATTTTGTAAACCACACTGAGAACCATCTTTCAAAAATGCTAATAAGTGGGTGTAGTAAACAACATAGCTGCTGACATCTTGGTGTGAGCCTTCGGCTAATGGAAATTGTGCATCCAAAAAGTCTTTTGCATTTGTGCTGCGAGCCTGTGGATTGGTCGTTGCCACAAATTGCTCACCAATGAAGCGGTTAAGGTTTTGGGTGGCTGTTGCGCTTGCTTGAGTAGACATATTCATCGCCTTATTCCTCTTCGTGTTGTTGTCGGTCAGAAACCTTTGTCATTATTGTTTATCATTAAGCTCTGTTAGCAGCTTGATTTTTAGTCTATGCTATTTTTACAAACAATTTCACAATAAAAATTTTACAGTGTGAATTATACAAAATGAGAAATGAAAAAAGCCTAATGCGAAAGACCCATTTTTTGGGCACAAAGATAAGAAACTTGCGTAAACGCAACAACTTAACCATGGAGGACTTGTCAGCTCGTTGTGTACGTGTTGATTCAGGTAATTCGCCATCTGTGTCATATTTGTCGATGATCGAACGCGGAAAGCGTGTTCCGAGTGCAGATATGTTGGCGGTAATTGCGGTCGTTTTTCAAAAAGAAGTGGAATGGTTTCTTGATGATGTGCCAGAAGATGAAGCCATTACGCCGGAAAAAGGCAACAAAGGTGGCATTAGTGGTATGCCGCTGGAGCCGAGTTTTTTGTTTTCAAATGACATTCTGCAAATTGCTATTCCTGAAATGTTGTCGCAAACCGGCACCAGTGGCCGCCAGTTTGCTCATTTACTCATCCGCGCGCATCAAGAGCATCATCAAAATCATTTTCCTGATTTAGAGCGCGCCGCCGAAGAGGTCGGCTTAAAACGCATGCCGCTTGCCACTGAAGATATTATCGATATCGCCAAAGGCATGGGCTTAAAAATTAAATGGATCGACCGAGTTCCACAAGAAGTGATCAACGAAATGGGTGTCAGTGCTAAGCAGTTAGTGACTTCATTTTTTGAGCCGCCGGGGACTATTTACATTAGTAATATGTTGAAAAACAGACCCAGTAGATTGCGCTATGATTTGGCCGTGCACATAGGTCATTGTGTATTACACAATAAAGATGGCTTAAAGAGTGTGATGATGTCGGGTCGCCGTGATGACTTTGATGATGCTCTTGTCCCTCAATCCAATACATTGAATGCACAAGATATTTTACATGCATGGCGCGATTTTGAATCAAGCTTCTTTGCCGGTGCTTTGTTGTGTCCAAAAGTGCCGTATCGACAGTTACTGGATCGTCATGGCTATGAGATTAGTGTGCATAAGCAATTGCAGGTGTCAGCTTCAGTGGCTATGCGCCGCATGACAGTGGTATCACCTTATCCCCATTGGCATTATTTTGATGCCTATGCGCCGGGTAAGTTAAAAGCTGTGTATCGCGGTAATGGTATTCCTTTGCCTTGGGGCAATATGCGCCTAGTGGAAGATCCTTGTCAGCATTGGGCTGTATTTAGGATGCTTAACGAGCAAGTCGAGGGTACCTCTGCGCAAATATCGATTTTAAATGTTGGTAATGAACCACGTATTTATTGCTGTGAATCGATTAAAGTGGACGACTCGGCGGGCAATGCACATGTGTTATGTGCTGGAATAGATTTAAATCCGGCGATTGAAGCGCAAGGCAAAGACGCTCAGTCGATTGCTCATGATTTGAAACAGGCTTGTGCTACGGGCGGCGGCTCTATCGTTATTCCTAAACACATCCAAAAAGATCTCACCAGTGTGGCAAAAATTCTGAACATTAATTGGATTGAACGTGGGATTAAAAAAGATGCCCAGTTAATTTGTTCGCGTGGTGCCGTGTGCCCGCGTCAGCCAAGTTGTTATGCCGCCGGGCGTAATTTATGTGAAGAAAACCAAGGTTAAGTCGTCCTTGGTGTATGCCGCATCAACATAAGTTGATGCGGCTTCAAGCAACATCTGATGTACCTAAAGGGGAAACTTTACCGTCACGCAAAGCCCGCAGTTGTTTACAGGATCTGCTAGGGTTAAGCTAATTTTTGCATCCATCTGCTGCACAATACTCGCCACAATCGCTAAGCCTAAACCTGAGCCATATTCATTACTGCCTAATATGCGATAAAAAGGTTCAAACACTTTTTGAACTTCAGTATTTGCGATACCTGGGCCCGTATCTTTGATGGTCATCTCTATGCCTTGCTCGGTTTCAATAATACTCAAATCAATTTTACCGCCACTAGGTGTATAGCGGATAGCATTGTCGATCAGGTTGTGAATTAAGGTTTTTAAACGGACAGGGTTGGCGTTGAGCTGGGCGTCGCTATCTTGGCTAAAGCCCAAATCAATCTCTTTCGCTTCCACAAGTGGGTATAGCTCTTCAATCACCTCAGTGAATACTGTTTTTAGTGAGGTTCGTTGATGTTGTTGGATGCTGTTGTCTTGTTGACGCGCCATCGATAATAGTTGTTCTAGCAGATGAATACTGCGACTGATCCCAGCTTGTAATGCATTTAGTTTCTGACGCGCATCGTCGGTTAACTCTGTCTGCTGAAGACGTTGAGCCTGTAACGACAGCGCCGTGATAGGCGATCGGAGTTCATGGGCGGCATCGGCAATAAAGCGCTTTTGGCTAGTAATAACCTGGCTGTTTTTGCTGAGTAAGCGATTAATCGCCTCAACAAAGGGCACAATTTCACTCGGCAATTGAGTAGTGGGAATTAACTGTAAATCGTGCTCAGTTTGACGGTCTACATCGTGGGCTAAAATGCTAATTGGACTCAGAATTTTACCTAGAATATAGCCGAGTAATAATAATAAAATCGGAATTAATACTAACAATGGCATTAGGGTATGTAGTGCGGTTTCAAAGGCGATGTTGTCACGAATGGCGGTCTCTTGGGCGACGGCTATTCGCTGCGAGGATGATAAGGTGCGCACAAATACTCGCCATGACTGTGTGGCTAAATTAACCGTGTGAAATCCATCAGTTAAATTGCTCGGCAAGGCTAGGATATTTTTCGCTATAGGATTGCTTGCTGGATTGTCACCCAATAACTGCACCGAAACTTGAAACTCCAACTGATCTTGGCTTAACGGGGTTAGTGTGCTGTCGTTTGGGGTCAGCGAGTAACGGTCAAATAGCACAGCCATTTGTTGCAATACATCATCTTGTAGCTCATGGGCTTCTTCAAAAGCACTACTAAAAGTAAAGCTGGCAGCAATGATCGCAACAGACAAAATTGCAGCTGAAATCCAATAAGATAAGCGCGTTTTTAACGAGTTACGGGGGCATTTTTTGACACCATCCATCCTACACCTCTGACATTTTTAATGGTTTCTGTACCCAGTTTTTTACGCAAACAATGGATTAAAAACTCTACCGCATTACTTTCTACTTCTTCACCCCAGGCATAAATACGTTCTTCTAAATCACTTTTTGAATGAATTGAACCGGGTCGGATAAGCAATGTTTGCAGTAAGGCGAACTCACGGTTAGACAGTAAGATATTATCTTGAGTGAGGGTTTTGGCTTCATGTGTGGCAGGGTTTAGCCACACAATATTATTGGTTAATTCAGGCGTATGCTGGTTGGCATTGCGCCTTGCTACCGCACGAATGCGAGCCTGTAGTTCGCTCATATCAAAGGGCTTAATGACATAATCATCGGCACCTAAATCGAGCCCTTTGACTCTGTCTTCTAAGCTGTCTCTGGCGGTAATAATGATCACCGCCAGAGCGGGGTGCTGAGCTCGAATATATTGCATCACTTGCAAGCCATCCAGCTTAGGTAAGCCAAGGTCGAGCAACACCACATCATATTGCTGGCAACGTAAACTGTGCAGCGCCGCTTCGCCATCGCATATCCAATCAACCGCATAGGCGACATCTTTTAAGGCACTTTGCATGGCATCACCAATCATTTTATCGTCTTCTACTAATAAAATACGCATAGCACCTCAATCGAACACAATGACACAAAGTGGAAAGTCTTAATTAATGATTCTTTGTTGCAGCTTGCTGCTTAAATAGCATTAAACACAACACCATACCAAAGAGTAGTGCCGCCGATGCAGTAAAGCGACTAAATTCTAATCCACCATGGCTAATGGGTTTATCTAAAAAGTCACCGACTACAGCACCTAAAGGTCTGGTTAAAATAAAGCTAAGCCAAAACAACAGTGTGCGAGATATTGGGCTCCAAAGATAGGCTGCTAATAATACTAATAGCATACTACCAAAGATAAGCGCGCTGGCATCGTAACCTAAACCGGCGCTATCCACAGTCCAGTCGCCTAAAGCTGTACCTAGGGTTTGTGACAGTAAAATCGTAACCCAATAAAAGCATTCGGTTTTGGTATTGTTTATCGATTGATTAGACAGGCTACCGGCACTGACGTACCAAATTGAAAATGACATGCACAATAAGCTCACCAGTAACAGTGTGCCCCCGGTATAGCCTATGCCTAATGAGCGGTCGGCAAAGTCTGCCATGGTAGTGCCTGCAGTAGTTGTGGCGATAATGGTGGCCCAATAAATACTCGAAGAATAATGTTTACTGCGAATTTGTATTGCTACCGCTATCGCGAATAAACCGATAAAAATAACTGAGCTCACTAAATAGCCGAGGTTAAGCGACATCGATAAAGCATCACCTGCCGTTTCGCCTAAGGTGGTCGCCAGTATTTTAACCAGCCAAAATATTAAGGTGACTTGTGGCACTTTAGCCCGCGCCTGCTGTTGTAGTGTTTCCATATCGATACTCACTTATGTTGATCTATTATTGGCTTTTTTGCTGTTTGGCGCGCACTGAAAGGTAAGCTACAAGTGCAACAATAATCGCTAAAAAAACAATACTGGTGCTGGTGGTGCCAAACCCAAAGCCACCTTTACGAACCGGTTGTGATAATAAATCACCGATAGAGGCACCCAGTGGGCGGGTTAAGATATATGCCAACCAAAAGCACAATACTGCATTGGCTTTGAAGCGATAAAAAGCCACGCTAATGACAGTGATTAAACCACCAAATATCAAAGCCGAAAGGCCGAAGCCAACATTCATGTCTTCAGATACCCAATCACCGACTGCAGTGCCTAAAGCAAAGGTAATGAGAATGGCCAGCCAATAAAATAATTCACGCTTAAGAGTGACAATGGAATGAATCGATAAAGTACGTTCTTTGCTAAACCAGTATGCAAATGTTGCCGCTAATAATAGGCTAAACACCGCAGTCGATACTGGCAAAGGCACATCAAGTTTGTCTGTGAGAATGTCGGTGACTAAGGTGCCAAAAATACTGATAAGTACCACTACACCCCAATAAGCATATGGGCGATAGCGAGTTTGCTTAAGCTGCACCAATAAGGCGACAAGTAATAATATCCCCATGATGATGCTGGTATTAATCATGCCTACATGAAGATGGAAGCTAAGATAATCTGCTGCGGTTTCTCCTACCGTGGTCGACATCATTTTTATTACCCAAAAGATCAGCGTGATTTCGGGCACTTTATTAAGCCAAGTATTTGGTGATAGGTCATTCGGCGTTGTGTGAATAGATGATGCTTTGGTTAAAGGTTTCATAAGGACTCCTCATCCAACAGTGAAACAGATTTAGCACTATCTTGCCGCGCAATACTTAGGCCAAACATAGGGCGGTGATATCAACCATAAATATGTTAGCCAGATGAGTTCAACGTTTGGACTGCATTCCAATATCTCTGCTTGGTAACAGATCCCGCTAAAATTTCTACTCATAATTGATAAGTCGATATTTGTTGTTATTTTCACCAAACATTAACAACAGTTCCCGTTTTGGAATTGATTCCATCGATATGATGAAGCGTCAATAATATAAAAAGGGGTGATAACCTATGAGCAATATCGATCTATTAGGGCGCCGTAAGTTTATTGCAGGTCTAGGCATTGCTGCTGGTGCAGCGATGGTAGCACCAGCAATGGCTGTGTCTGAAAAGGCAGAAGGGGTTAAATGGGACAAAGAAGTTGAAATCGTCATTATTGGTTCTGGTTTTGCGGGGTTAGCTGCCGCAATCGAAGCCACCAAACATGGTGCAAAAGACGTCCATATATTTGAAAAAATGTCCTATTTTGGCGGTAACTCGGCAATTAACGGTGGGCTTTTCGCCGCACCTGGTACGCCGATGCAAAAGAAAGAAGGCGTTGAAGACTCAGTAGACAAAATGGTTAATGATCAATTATTGTCTGGCCGTGGCATTGCCGATGAAGGGTTATTACGCCATGTCGCATCTCATGCGGTTGAAGCGTTACAAATGACCTTAGATGCGGGTTCTGAATACCATCCTTACTTACAACAACTGGGCGGTCACTCGGTTGCACGTACATACCAAACCTCAGTAAGTTGTGGTGCTGGTATTACTCAGCCATTGTACAAAGAGTGCAAACGTATTGGTGTAAACACCCACAATCGTTCAAAATTTGAAGGATTCCTCGTCGGTAATAAAGGCGAAGTTGTTGGTGTTAAAATGCGTCAAAACTATCACTTTGGCGAAGATCAGCCTGGTAAGGTTCTCAATATTCGCGCCAAACGTGGTGTGATTATGGCTACTGGTGGCTTTGCGCAAAACGTTGATTTACGGATGGCGCAAGATCCAACCTTAACTGCAGATGTGGGTTGTACCAACGCACCAGGTGCAACAGGCGAGGGCATGTTTGAAATGTTCCGTTTAGGTGCTATCCCTGTGCATTTAGCTCACATTCAATCTGGTCCTTGGGCTTCACCTGATGAAGGTGGCTTTGGTTATGTGTCTAACTATTCAATTTTCAATTTACCTCATTCAATTGCCGTTAGCCGGACAACCGGTAAGCGTTTCATGAATGAGATTGCCGATCGCAAAACACGTGCTGATGCTGAATTAAGTAACCGTGATGAAAAAGGCAATCCTGTACCACCACTGTTGATTTCAAGCTTTAAAGATTCTAAAGCACATCCAAATACCGAAAAAGTGATTAAGTACAATGTCGGCTGGAAGTTTGATTCAGTTGAAGAGTTGGCAACACACTTTGGTGTGCCTTTAGCGGGGTTAACAGCACAAATCGCTGAATACAATGGCTATGTAAAAACGGGTGAAGATAAGCAATTTGGTAAAGATATGACCTTGGCGAAAAATAAAATGATCGAAGCGCCATTTACTGTCGTTCGTTTGTGGCCAAAAGTGCATTACTGCCAAGGCGGTGTAAAAGTAAACACCAAAGCCGAAGTAACAGATAGTTTTACTGGTAAGTCTATTACTGGCCTTTATGCCGCTGGTGAAGTGTGTGGTGGTATTCATGGTGTTAGTCGTCTAGGGAGTTGTTCTATTCCAGAATGTATGGTGATGGGTATGACTGCAGCTAGAAGTCTCATGAAAGTTTAATTAGACCAGTGAACAAGAGGAATCATTAATGAAAAACTTTAATATTATACTTGGGCTGGTACTACTTGGATTAACCAGTTTATCGGTACAGTCAGCAGAGATCCGTGACTATCATAAAGAGGTTATCGGTAAAGACTGTAAAACCTGTCATGACAATGGCATCAAGCAGTTTCCATCTGATCAATCCTGTTTGCAGTGTCATGATGTTGATGACTTAGCAAAGAAAACCGCCCGAAGTGAAGAAGACAAGTGGCAGAACCCACACAATAACCTTCACTATGGCAAAGATGTACCTTGCCAAGAGTGTCATGGCGAACATACACCTAAAAAACCATTATGCAGTAACTGTCATACGTTTAAGTTTGATAAGCATAAAGGCTAAACTAATTTAAATTTATATTAGTTCAATAAGCCACATATTAAGTATTTAATGTGGCTTTTATATTTTTATAATTAGTATTCTATTAATTTTTATATATTTAGCGTTTTATTAATTTAGACTTTTAATAATTAGGTTTTGTTTAACGAGTTTGTGTTGTTAATGACTTAAGTTAATGTGTGGCATTAACTTTGGTTTTGGTAAATATATTTGTTGTAAATAGGTTGAATGTAAGTTTTTGGAATTAATTCCATGGTTAATATCTTGCTGACGTTAATAATAAAGCAAGAGAGATGTGATGAAGTATAATACGCTATTAATCATGATGATGTTGTCTAGCTCAGCTATGGCAAGTGAGTTACCTAGCTTTTTAGATTCTAATGATATTAACAATGCAGAGTTTGCCTGTTTAGGAGAGGAACCTCAGTACGATAAAAATGATCAAAAATATGTCGATATTTTATGGAATGAAACCCTGCAATACTTACAATCTTACGCGGTAGCATTAACCAATAGTGAAAACGGCCCTTGCTTAAATTCAGATCAAGCAATGTACGATTCTACTGAAGGTGGTAAGAAAATGTGCATTATGGATCGCACAGACATGAAGCTATTAGTTAAAAACATTTATCAAGTTATCAATAATCCAGACAAAGCTAAAAAGTGTTTTGGTGCACGCCAAGACGTCGATTGGATATACAGCCCTGGTGGCCAATTAGCCCAAAACTCCCCCGTAGCGAAATGGCTTAAACGCACAACATTTGAGACCTTTTTTGATACTAAAGTGACTAATAAAGAAGTCCGTAAACTTGGTAAACAGTTTACTAAAAACTTTACCAAAATGGTGACGGGTGATGAAGTGAAGATGCCCTCAGCGTTCCCAACAGATATTAGTGCCAATGCATTACCTAACTTATGGGCTGCTGCAGGTTGGTACCCAATGTATGCCGAAGAAAGTAAGCGTAATGATAAAAACTTCAACAACATACGTGGTGGTTATGCCTATGCCGAAATTTTTGGTCACTGGGGACTATTACGCATAGACGAAATTAACGGAGAAAAGGTTGGTGCAGAAGTCGGTATGACAGTGCAATCAGTTGACACTTTATACCCATATCATAACCATGCAATATCTGAAATTTATTACAATATGCGAGTGCCTGCGTGTGCGAATGAATTTAAGAGTTTTGCAGTGCGCGAAGATTCACCGTTAATTAACACTGTTAAAGAAGACGACAAAGTCAGACAAGTTCAGTTTGATGCAGGCCAACACAATGGGCAGACCATGTGGCTGTCAGGCAGTGCTGTTATCGATCCACTCATGTATTTTCATCAAAACACTATTCATGCTTTTGAAGTCGATGGCAGCTGTGAAGCTAAACCACAAGAGCGCGCAATCGTATCTGTTTGGGCAAGAAGCAATGCAAACGACAAGCGTAATGATTATGGCACCACATTGCTTTGTGAGTCAGCTAATAAACCCGGTACACCCGCTCATAAAGATGAAGTTATTCAATGTGACTTAACAAAAATTAAATGGTAGCTGCCAAATTATTAATTATCGAATTAGGAATGCAATAAAATGAAATTATTAAAGTTATCTTTATTATCTTCTTTAGTGTCACTGAGTATGGTTTCTTGTTACTCAATAGCACAAGATGTTGAAGATGGAATTAACGTTTCCGGTACGTTAAGAGCTAATTATTCATATAAACAATATAGTGATAGTTCTAAAGATAAATCAGGTGATTTAACTTTTGAAATGGCGTCAGTTAAATTCAACGGTAAATTAGATGATTGGGGTTTATCTTCTGAATATCGATTTTATGATGGTTGGGAGGCATTAAGGTATGGCTATGCTTTTTATGATTACTCACCAGAGTGGCAAGTTCAAATTGGTATAAATCAAGTGCCATTTGGTAACCCGGGTTTTATTTCAAATAGTTTTTGGTTTGGCGTACCGTATTATTTAGGTTTTGAAGACGACTATGATGCAGGTATTAAAACTGTTTATTCAAATAATGGTTGGGGGACTGAGTTTGCATTTTATAAAGGCGCTGAATATGGTGCCAGTCGTAATGAACGATATTCAACAGACTTATATTCTGGTCAGGTCAACGGTACCGACTATTACAATGAAGAAACTAACCAATTAAACTTACGTCAAACCTATGCTATGGAGTATGAAGGCGGTAAAACCGTGGTCGGTGCTTCGGTCGAGGTGGGGCAAATTTATAATAGTAATACGGGTAATAATGGTGATAGATATGCCGTCGCCTTACATCTTGACAGTAGTTATAAAGGTTGGGCGTTGCAGTTACAGGCAATGCAATATGAGTACAATGCAGCAGATGCGTTAGACGATAACAAGCTTGCGGTATCGGCTTATAATTGGCAATACGAAATTGCGTCTAAAGCGCAAGCTTATAGCATAAACATTGCTAAAACGATCACTACCAGCTGGGGCAGTGCAAAAATCTATAATGACTTTGGCGTGGTAACCCCCGATGTTGACAATGAAGACTACGATAGCAGCTACCAAAATGTTACTGGGGTTGCGTTATCTTCCGGACCAACATACACCATGATTGATTTTATTATGGGTAAGAATATGTATGCCTCTACGCTTGATAATGGCCATGTTGGCCTACCTGAAATCGGCGACAGCTGGGATCATCGTATTAATATCAATTTTGGTTACTATTTTTAATTGCTAGTTGATTCGTTAGATAGTCACGTTTCACTTTTATCTCTTAAATGCCAATCCTTGGATTGGTATTTTTCTATTTCCACTAACACTAACCGCTGTCTTTTATTACATCATTAGCAAAAAATGGTTAATAAAACTGCTAATAAAACTCATCTTATGCCTTTCAGTAGCGTTAATTAATCCAGGTCTACATTCGGCCAAGCTCAACAGAGTAATATCGCGATCTTTAAAGTAGCAATCGCTGCTATTTCATTGACGTATTTTGGTTTGAATAGAGTTAACACTATGATGATAATAGAAATAATAATTGTGCTTGGGTCTATTTACCTTGGTGCAAGAATGGGCAGTATAGGGATAGGTTTTGCTGGCGGCGTAGGGGTATTAATTCTTACCGTCGGTTTAGGATTAACACCTGGTGCGATCCCTATCGACGTGATGCTGATTATTATGTCAGTGATCACCGCGATTGCTGCGATGCAAGAGGCCGGAGGGATGGAGTATTTGGTGTCAATAGCGGAAAAACTACTGCGTAAACACCCTAAGCACATCACATTTTTAGGGCCAATGGTAACGTATTTTATGACCTTATTTGCCGGAACGGGCCACACTGCATTCTCGACATTACCAGTTATAGCCGAAGTCGCCAAAGAGCAGGGCATACGACCATCTCGGCCTCTATCTATCGCAGTTGTCGCCTCGCAAGTTGCCATCACGGCCTCTCCTATTTCTGCCGCAGTGGTGTTTTTCTCGGGTATTTTAGAACCGTTCGGGGTGGATTATTTAGTGCTATTAGCCGTATGCATCCCCTCAACCTTTATTGCTTGTTTAATTGGTGCTGCTGTTGCCTCGATGCTCGGCAAACCGTTAGCGCAAGACCCCATTTATCAACAGCGTTTAGCCAGCGGACTCGTCAATATTCGGGGTGAAACCCAAGTCACTTTGCAACCTGGCGCTAGAAGGTCGGTGGCTATTTTTCTAGTCGCGATAGTGGCGGTAATGTCTTACGCCACAGCCATTTCTGACAAAGTGGGCTTAATTGTGAACCCAGTGCTGTCGCGCGATGTGGCGATTATGTTGTTTATGCTCTCTGCCGCAGCGGCGATCACTTGGTTTTGCCGTTTAGATGCCAGCAAGATTTCTAATGCATCAACGTTTAAGTCGGGCATGTCAGCGTGTATTTGTGTGTTGGGCGTAGCTTGGTTGGGTGACACCTTTGTGTCTAATCATATTGACGAGATAAAAGCTGTTGCGGGAACCTTGCTCCAAAGTCAGCCATGGTTATTATCGGTGGCATTATTTTTTGCTTCTATGTTGCTCTATTCTCAAGGTGCGACCACTAAAGCGTTAATGCCAGCTGCATTGGCAATTGGGGTGAGTCCATTAACGGCAGTTGCTTCGTTTGCGGCGGTGAGTGCGTTATTTGTATTACCAACTTATCCGACGTTATTGGCGGCGGTAGAAATGGATGACACTGGCTCCACTCGTATTGGCAAGGCGGTGTTTAACCACCCATTTTTAATCCCAGGCGTAGTGACCATAGTATCGAGTGTGTTATTGGCCTTTTTGTTTGGCAGCTTGATTATGTAACCTCACAGTATGCGGCTTGGTATAGTAGTGATGTTAGTTGATTTGATAGCCTTTATGCTCAACATTGGCTTTTATTAAATTAATTAATTGCAAGGTCGCATAGGTTTGAGTATCTGGGTTGAGGTAAAGCGATTCGTTAAACATCGGCAGTGGCGGTAAGCCATGTTCAAGTGGATCTAAAATCTGCATTTTATCGTTTATTCTAAATTCGGCTACCGGCGCAATCACAAGATCATTTTCGACCGCCATCGATAACGCTTGTGGGGATGGTGTTGACAGTAATACCCTTATCGGACGCATAGACAATTGATGATTGGCGAATACTTGTGCTCGAATAGGGCAGTTTTCTGGGTATAAGCCCACGGGGATGGTTTTGTTTTTATGGGCGTTACCGTTAGCTGCTGCGGCCCAATGAAAGCGGCGCGTAAATAACAGTTCGCCGTTGACGGGGGCTTGCCAGTGAGTTGCGACTATCACGTCAAACTCGCCTTGATGGAGTCGTTTATATAAATTGCCACTTACATCGGTATCGATAACTAATTCTATATTGGTAAATTCACGAATAAACTCTAATAAGCAGCTGCTTAGGTAGCATTTGATAAAATCGGTTGGCACACCAAGGCGGATCACTTCGCGATTTTGACAATCTTTTAACTCATCAAGTGCCTGTAAGTTAAGTTGCATCATTTTATAGGCATAGCTCAGCAAGGTTTCACCTGACTCGGTCAAGGTGACGCCTTTGTTGTCCCTAATCAGCAAAGTTTGACCGACACTTTCTTCAAGCTTTTTAACTTGTAGGCTCAACGTTGATTGGGTTCGGCAAATTTTATCAGCCGCTTTTGACAAGTTGCCACATTCAGCAACAGCGATAAAACTTTCAAGTAAGTCAATTTTTAACATGGGCTATTGAGTAAGTTCATAGTGGTATAAGTATTACTCAATTTAGGCTATCCACAAAGCTTGCTATAGTGTAACTGTGAGGTGTTAATGGTTATTTAATTAAAATATCTTGGAGTAAGGAATGGGTAGTTGGGAGGATCGTGGGAACTACTTGATTGAAGTGTCACAACGTTGTTTAAAAGGCCATAAAACCTTTGATTTATGCCGCTCGCATCTAGTTCAAGCCAGCCAGATATCCAAGGGCACTATTTATAATCACTTTACCTCAGAGGCCGATTTAATTGTGGCCGTAGCCAGTGCAGATTATCGCTATTGGTTAATTCAAGCCGAACAAGATACACAGCAATATAGTGATCCCTATTTACGGTTTATTTTTCATCATTGCCAACGTTTGTACCGTATTTTATCTGAACAATCATTTGTTATTGCTAGAGTGATCCCCAACGAGTCAATACTAATACAAGCCAGCGATTATTATCGTGCCCGTTTTGAGCGAGTACTTAAACAATATCAACAATGGAATGCACAAACCCTGACAGAGATTGGTGAGGTTGGTGGCTTTAATCGTGGCGAGTTGCTTTGTGACTATTTACGCGGTGCTATGATCAACAGTGACGATGCACAAAAGCATCCCGACGATGCTGAAATGTACTACCAGTTTAGTTTTGCCATGACCCAGCTCATGGGCCATTCACACAAACGCATGCCCACGATTAATACATTCCTGCAGTGGCTAGCCGGTAAACCCGCATAAATAATTTATCTTCGCTCTTGAACTCTAAATGCCATGCACGGCATGGATCCCTTAACTTCAGTTAACGGCTTGCTCTGGAACGCATTTGGCCAGCTTGGGGCAATTATTAATCGCAGTCACTTAAGCGTTTTCTAAACTAAAATTGATAATGGCCCACCTATCTGTCTACTCACACAATCGTGTTTTAGTGCATCAGTAAAATATGGCAATGTCATCGATGCTATGTTTACAACAGCATGAATCTGAGTTCCTAAATGCTAGAGAGTAGCAGATAAAAATCATGTCGCCTTGAGCCCACGCCAACACTGAATGTATTTTTTAAGCGATTGTATTTATTGATTTTATATTTTTGACACGATTGATGTTTGTTGTTAGGTTAGTCGTGTTAGTTGATACCTTGTTATAAATAACGTTATCACCAAGCTAACACTCATAGTATTTGGCAAACTAATTGAAAAGTTAGGACGCAAAGCTTCCGGTCTAAGGTGGTAAATTAATTTTTACGAAACTAAGATAGCGGAGTTGCCGCAGAGCTCAGGTTCTGCGTGAAACGAACAGCCGTTTTTTTAACGCTGTTGTTTGCCAAAATACCACTTTGATATTGATATCGAGGCCTATCACTTATTTTTAAGTAATAGGTAACCAATGGAGTGCATTTAAGTGGAAAATCTTCCTGTTTTACCTCATGTTTCTAAGTTAAGCCTACTCGCAGCCTCACTTATGGCTGCAAATTCTTTCGTCAGTCTGTCTGTTGAGCGCATGGTTATGTGCTATCGCCAGAGTCACGCTCATACGCTTGTAAAACTGGCAATAATGCAAGCTGTGGCGCCGTTCAGTGGGAGCCACAAAGTGTTGAAGGGCCTTCGGGATTCCCTGAATCAGGCCCTGAAGATGGTAAGTTAGCGAGTGCTGCAAATGGTGCCTTTTCTCCTCTAGATGTTCAGAGTCCGGTCCGTTGGTCTAAAACGGATATCAACGCCGGATGGCAGCAATTTACTTGGCAGTTTACCGCTAACCATGTCACCCGTAACTGGCGCTATTATATTACTCGCCAGGGTTGGGACCAAAACCAAGCCTTAAGCCGCGCTAGTTTCGATTTAGCGCCTTTTTGTGTGGTCGATGGTGGCATGGTTCAGCCACCTAAATTAGTTACTCATGACTGTTACGTGCCAGAGGGACTAAGTGGTTACCACGTTATTTTAGCCGTATGGCAAGTCGGTGACACCAGCAATAGTTTCTATAATGCTATTGATGTCAATTTGAGTTCAGGCCCGGGAATCCCTAACGAATGGCAAGATGTGGGTGACATTAATCCGTCACTGGATCTCAAGGCTGGTGACAAAGTGATGACCAGGGTATTTGATGCTAATGGCGAGCAGCTCTCTAAGCAAACCACGATTACAATTACCGATGCGACTCAAGGTGATAAACAGAATTGGCCTTTCCTTCTTGCCAGCACTATTAATGCGCAGCAATCACAACTCAATGCAGGACAAAAGAATGCCGCTGGCAGTATCATGCCGGTTTACGGTAAAAATGATATTTTTACCCTAACTGACTCAGGTATTGAGCGTGTCGAAGTCGAGTTTGATTTAGCGCCTGTCCCAGGGAATCAACTCGATGTGACCTCGCTTGCTGATGCAATTCAAATCAACGATGGTGCGGCTCAAGTTAGTTTTGATGTGACAACCAATACCGCTATGCAAGTGTCAGCTTATTTATTTAATCATGATGGCGTTGCATCTGGATTTGTGAGTCAAGCGGTTAATAATACCAATGCGAGTTTAGTGCTGGAGGTTGTAGCACCTAAAGTTGGCCATTATCACTTACAAGTTAAAGGTGAACCTCAGCAAGGGGATGTCATCCAGCAGAACTTTGATGTGTTTTTAAAGGATGAGCTACCAGTACCAGAAGCCGACTTCGTGTTTCCAGCTGAAGTGACGCGTTATGTTACCGGCACTAAGGTTTTGCAACCTAAGACAGGTAAGGTTTATCAATGTAAACCTTTCCCATACGGCGGCTACTGTATGCAGTGGTCAGCTTCTGCTACCAGTTATGAGCCGGGCGTAGGAGCTTCTTGGGCGGTAGCATGGACTGAATTGTAAAATCGGAACATCATATTAAGAGATTCAAATAGGTTTAAAGCTCTTTTTTAGGTTTAAATAAAGATAAAAAAACCGTGAATACCGATTAAGGTGTTCACGGTTTTTTATTGATTATCAGTTGCTTATCTCATAGTAACAAATTCTTCAGCACCCGTTGGGTGTATTGCTACTACTGAATCAAAATCTGCTTTAGTCGCGCCCATTTTCATGGCCACGCCAAAGCCTTGTAGTATTTCGTCCATACCAAAGCCGATACCGTGAATACCAACGACGACTTCATTATCACCTGCACACACTAGCTTCATTTTACAGGCTTGGCGATGTGCGGTTACTGCAGAGTACATTGAAGTAAATGTTGAGGTATACACCTTAATATTGTCTTGGCCATATTTTTCAGCCGCTTCAGGCTCTGTTAAGCCCATAGTACCTATGGGTGGATGGCTAAAGACTACAGTAGGAATTAAGCTGTAATCCATTTTTGCATCGGGCATGTTACCAAATAAACGCTCTGACAATAAACGACCCGCTTTAACGGCAACAGGGGTTAATTCAACACCACCTGCCATAATGTCGCCAACACAATAAATCCCTTTTGCGGTAGTATTTTGTTGTTCATCAGTAATGACGTAGCCTTTTGCATCTAACTGCACGTCGGTATTTTCTAGACCGATATTACCCGTTGATGGTGAGCGGCCAATGGCCCAAATTAAGCAATCAACTGTTAAGCTTTCGCCATTTTCTAATTCTAAAGTGACACTGCCATCGCCATTCTTACTGACCGACTTAGGTACACTATGGGTGTGCAGCGTTGGACCATCAGCGGCCATAGCATCAACTAATGCATCCGCTAGAATAGGATCGAAGTTGCGAAGTGGAGCATGCTTACGCACCAATAAATGAGTCTCGCTACCTAGGGCATGTAATACCCCGGCAACTTCAACCGCAATATAACCCGCACCTACCACAGCAACGCGTTTAGGTTGCTCGCGTAAAGCGAAGAAACCGTCTGAGTCGATACCGTATTCGGCGCCTAGAATATCAGGAATCGTCGGTGCACCACCAGTAGCAACCATAATATGGTCGGCTGTGTAATGCTCACCATTGACTTCAATGGTGTTGTTATTGACGAAGCGGCCATAGCCGTCTAATAAGGTCACGTTATTGTTGGCAAAACCACGGCCATAGGCATCATGAATGCGCCTAATATATGCTTCACGGCTATCAACTAGAGTGTTCCAATCGAATTTGTTGACGGTAACGTCAAAACCATAGTCTTTGGCGTAAAGGTTAAGTGCTTCGGCAATATGAGCGCCATACCACATGACTTTTTTGGGGACACAACCAAGGTTTACGCAAGTGCCGCCAACCTGATTTGCTTCAATAATTAATACTTTTGCACCACGCATTGCTGCACGGTTTGCAGAGGCAATACCACCACTGCCTGCGCCAAGCGCGATATAGTCAAAATGTTGAGCCATGATGATCTCCACTACGGTTAATGCGTCCATTGTAGGGGGGATTGTGTTTGCAATCTAGTCGTTAGCTCAATGCTTTATGCTAAATGAGTCAGCGTTTATGTTGGCACTCCCCTCGGTCAACGTCATTGGGACCGGTAGTTGCGCACTTAAGACAGGTCCATTCACTTTTTCTAATATCAATTTCATCTTGATAATGACTAAATTGACTGTTTTGATTTTGTCTTTGTTGTTTGGTTAAGTGCTTTATACGGTTATTTAGCCAACGACAGCTAGGATCGTCCACAACATTGATGCCAGCTTGGCGTGATGAGGTATTGGTTTGTTGGTTGGCTTTAATAAGCTTTTGTAGGCTAGGTTTGAGGTAGATTTCATCGGCGCGATATTCTAATGCTGAGCGGGTGTCGCTGGGTAAGCTAATCGTATTACCTTGGCTATCACTGGCAGATTGTAGTGGTAAGTTTTTGGCATTGTCATTAGTGAGTGATACGGCTTTATTCGTCGATGCTTGAGTTAACTCACTGAGTTCTCCTGCACACAATATTGGAGCACTTAATAAGGTTATCCATTGCACGGCACATAAGGTGGCGAATTGCACTTGTCGGGTAAACATATGCGTTCCTTGCATAGCTTAATCTTGGTCATTAATTGTAGTCGCAGATGATTAAATTGCGAGCCTAAGGCTTCAAAACGTCCAGCCTATATGCACGCCAGTATAGGTTGTATCTAGACTGCCTTGACGATTTTCGGTACGGGCTTGCTGCTTGATGTCCTCTAGAGCAACAGTGCGGCTAAGTTGTGCTGAGACCGTTAGGTTAGCTGTTAATTGGTACAGTGCTTCTAAACCAAATTGCACATGGTTAGCGCCATTGTGTTGTTCGCTGCTGTACTGAAAATCAACGCCATGTACTAAATAGGGGGTTAATGTGAGCCGCTCGTTAATATCCCATGGACTGTGTAAACTGAGCTCCACAAAGTAGCCCGCCGCTTCAGTGGCAAAAGTGTAGTTAATGGTTGGTACCAGCCAGCGAATACCGTTATAGGTTAATGAACTGAAAAATTCATTGTCAGATGTGCGTTCAGCGCCATAACACTCTACGCGCTGATAACCCAGGGAGAGATCAACTTCATCATGAAGTTGGAGGGTGTATTCTAGACCTGCATTCCATTCAATATAGTGAACTTGAGTCGCGCGTCCAGCAACGGCAAAAGCGACTAAGTTATCTTGTGCAACACTGGCGACACCCCAAACAATCCCACCGTTGGCTAAGTTATTGCGTCCTTGGCTAATATAATGATCATTCCAGGCAACATCTAACGCCATTATTGGCTGGTCGTCTGCCATGGCAAGCGCGGATGTTAAGGGAAACGTTATTGCAATAAAGAGAGCAACCCAAAAATAGCAGACACAATGCTTCTGACTTGGTAGGTAACAATCAAAGGGCATATTTATCTTGCTCATAGTTACAATGTTGCTAGAGAGATGTTGATGCCGCGTATGTTAGCCTTTTTAAAAATTAATTAAATGATAATAAGTCTTATTTGAGACTTCTGTTCAATATTAGATATTTTGCTCAAGTAGCAAATTAAAGTGGGAGCCTGGTCATTCTATTCTTTTGATAAATCGGTTAAGCAGAAAGCATATGCTGTAATGGATCTGCTAGCGTACCCTCGAAAATGGGCAATGGAAATATCATCGGGTGCATTAGAAATGCTGGTTATATTTGCTAGGATAAATTGCTCCAATGCTTGAAAATGGCATTATTTAACCCAATATAAGCTAAATACTCACGCGAAATATTTCGAGGAATCTTTATGAGCAATCCATTGCTAAGTGGCGCAGAATTACCAGAATTTTCAAAAATCAAACCTGAACACATTCAGCCTGCTGTTGAGCAAGCGATTGCCAAATGTCGTGAGACCATTGATGAACTATTAGCTAAAAATAGCTCATACACTTGGGATAATCTTATTGCACCCCTTGAAGAAATCGATGATCAATTAAGTAAAGCATGGTCACCTGTGTCACACATGAACTCAGTGATCAGTAGTGATGAATTACGCGATGCACACGATGCTTGCTTGCCGCTTTTGTCTGATTACGGCACTTATGTTGGTCAACATCAGGGCTTGTACGAAGCGTACAAATCGATCCATCAATCTGCTGAATTTACTGCGTTAACCCAAGCGCAAAAAATGGTCATAGAGCAAAGCTTACTCGATTTTGAATTGTCTGGTATCGGCTTAGACGATAACCAAAAAGCACGTTATGGTGAGATTGTTAAACGTTTATCTGAGTTAACTAGTCACTTTTCGAATCAACTGTTAGATGCTACCGAAGCGTGGACCAAGTTGATTACTGACCAAGCCGATTTAGCCGGTTTACCGGAATCAGCGATTTCAGCTGCCAAAGCAATGGCGGATGCCAAAGAGCTAAAAGGTTGGTTATTCACACTTGATTTCCCGTCTTATTTACCTGTGATGACCTACAGCGAAAATCGTGAGTTACGTGAAGAATGTTACCGTGCATTTGTGACTCGTGCGTCTGATCAAGGCCCTAATGCTGGTGAGTTTGATAACACCAACAATATGAATGAAATCGTCGCACTGCGTCAAGAGTTAGCTAATTTACTCGGCTTTGCTAGCTACGCTGATAAATCATTAGCCACTAAAATGGCAGAAAATCCAGCGCAAGTACTGGGCTTTTTAAATGAATTAGGCGAGCGTTCTAAAGATCAGGCAGCCACTGAATTAGCCGAGCTACGTGCGTTTGCTAAAGAGCATTATCACGTGAGCGAAATGGCATCATGGGACTTAAGTTTTTACGCTGAAAAACTGCAACAGCATAAATACCAAGTGTCACAAGAAATATTACGCCCGTACTTCCCTGAAGATAAAGTCTTGTCAGGTTTATTTTATACTGTAAACCGTTTATTTGGTTTAACCATTAGTGAGCAGAAAGGTGTCGACACTTGGCATAAAGACGTGCGTTTCTTTGATATTTTTGATGATCAAAAACACCACCGCGGTAGCTTCTATTTAGATTTATATGCTCGCAGCGGTAAGCGTGGCGGCGCATGGATGGATGATTGTCGCGGTCGCCGTATGACCTCTACGGGTTTGCAAAAACCGGTAGCGTATTTAACTTGTAACTTTAATGGCCCAGTGGATGGCAAACCGGCATTATTTACCCATGATGAAGTAACCACTTTGTTCCATGAGTTTGGCCACGGTATTCACCATATGCTCACCAAGGTAGATGTTGTTGGCGTGTCTGGTATCAATGGTGTGCCTTGGGATGCAGTAGAGTTACCAAGCCAGTTTATGGAGAACTGGTGCTGGCAAGAAGAGGCGTTAGCGGAAATTTCTGGTCATTATGAAACTGGTGAACCATTACCAAAAGCCTTGCTGGATAAAATGCTAGCAGCTAAAAACTTCCAGTCTGGCATGGTGATGGTGCGCCAACTTGAGTTTTCATTATTTGACTTTAGAATGCATCACGAATTTGACCCAGCAAAAGGTGTCGATATTCAAGGCATTTTAGACCAAGTACGCAGCCAGATTGCGGTATTAACCCCACCAAGCTTTAATCGTTTTCAACATGGTTTTGCTCACATTTTTGCTGGTGGTTACGCGGCAGGTTACTATAGTTATAAATGGGCCGAAGTACTCTCCGCTGATGCTTTTTCGCGTTTTGAAGCCGAAGGTATTTTTAATGCTGACACTGGTAGAAGCTTTTTAAACAACATTCTTGAGATGGGCGGCAGTGAAGAGCCGATGGCGTTATTTAAACGCTTTATGGGCCGCGAACCAAACACTGATGCGTTATTGCGTCACAGTGGTATTGCGGTGTAATTGGATGGATTCAAACATAAGAGGTACTTAACTCGTGCCTCTTATTAACTGACTAATTAATCTTTATTGAGTAACGAATATTCAATAAAGATTAATTAATTTAATTTGGCGACATCTTTTTAGTTTTAAACTGTGTATAACTATTGTTTTGGTTTTATTCACAGCATACATTTACGGTTGTAAATTTATCATTAAACTCCCATGGATCCAGAACATTGACAACCACACCCAACGCTATATTTTTCGAGTTAACTCCCGGAAAAATTGTTGATTTACAGATCGACCATCCCGTTAAATTGCGTCTTAAAGCAATGTTGGTCGGGTACGATCTAGGTCAATATATTATCCTCAAGCATCCAGCTCCTCAGAATATGAGTAACTACAGTGATGTGCTTGTGGAAGGTAATGTTGTGGTGGTTCGTTATTTATTGGAGGGCCAGCAAGGCGAGTGTCATGCATTTCGATCGACAATTAGAAATATCACTAAAATCCCTGAAAAATTTATCTTCTTAAGTTATCCCGCTAAAATAGAAAACCGTCAGCTTCGCACTCATCGACGTTTTGTGACTCATATACCTGCATCTATTGTCACAAGAGACGATGATGATGTAAAAAAACTATCCCAATTAAAAGGCATTATTTCGGATATTTCTGCCAAAGGCTGTGGTTTTGTTTTCAAAACTGATAACTCGAAAGTTAAAGTCAATCCGAAAGATATTTTCATCATCATGCGTTCCCCTAATGATACTGAAATAACCATTCCCGCGAAGGTGTGCAATAGTCGCTTTGAGAACGGAAAAGTTAACGTAGGTATTCAATTTGCAGAGGATGATGAACAAGTTAGGGCCTTATTGAATCAGCTTTCTATTGAGTTATAAGCTAGAGTCTTGGGCATAATCATTTCGTTAACGTCAGTATTGGAGCATAAGCGGCTCTAAGCTGGCCCTTGGTATAGACTCACAATTAATCGCAACTTGTTTATTCTGGTTTTCGCTCTTGAAGCACTTCTTTAAAGGCGAACATAGCGTTTAATGCCGCAGGAAAACCAGCATATACTGACATTTGTAATAATACTTCTTTTATTTCCTCTGCGCTGCAACCGACATTTAAAGCCGCACTCAGATGAACCTTGAGCTGAGGTTTACAATTACCTAATGCGGTCAGTGCGGCAACAGTGGCTATTTCTCGCGACTTTACATCCAAACCGGGTCGGGTATATATATCGCCAAACGGATATTCAATGGTAAATCGAGCTAAGTCAGGGCAAATATCTTGTAGGCTTTCGATAACATTATGACCTGCTTCACCGTCAATTTTGGACAACTGTTCCAGACCTAAAGTGAATCTTGAATTTGACATTGATGTACTCCTATTGATAAGTAGAAGTCACACCTTACAAGTTAGAGTTAACTCTAAGTCAACTGACTTTATTCGCTTTATACAAATTAATTTTGTTTTCTAGCGCCAGTAAATGTTGTTGCTGGCGTTCAATGTGAGCTTGCAACTGGTCTTTGTGATGCTCAAGTAGTTGTTGGCGATCTAATACTGTACTTTGCCCTAATGCTCGCAATTGGGCGTATTCTTGAATTTTTACTAAAGGCATGCCAGTGTCTTTCAGGCGTTTGATAAACGTAATCCAGGCTAAATCTTTAGCTGTGTAGACTCGATGGCCACTGCTGTTTCGCTGAATCTTGTTGAGTAAACCGACTTTTTCATAATATCGCAGCGTATGAGAAGATAATCCGGCTAACGTCGAAAATGCTTTCATGTTCATCATTTATTTTTTACCCTGCAAATGGTTACATTCAGCATTATTATTGACCTAAAGGCGGTTGCCATAATTCGACTTTGTTTCCTTCAGGATCGATCACCCACGCAAACTTGCCAAATTCAGACTCATCTATCTTATCGAGGACGTTACAGCCTTCAGTTTTTAGGGCTGCGACGACAGCTTTGAGGTCTTCAACTCGGTAATTGATCATAAATGGGGCTTGGCTTGGAGCAAACTGGTCGCTTTTCTCTGAACTCACCGCCCAGATAGTCGTTCCACCTACGGGCTTGTTATTTGAGTCGCTCCAAGAGAAAGCCGTGCCGCCCCATTCCTGAACATCAATGCCGAGATGACGCTTGTACCAAGCTTGTAATGCAGGTGCATCTTTTGCTTTAAAAAATATGCCGCCGATACCTGTGACTCGTTTCATGTGAACCTCCCATGTACCATGTTTAGAGATGTCTTTGTGTTACCTGGTAATGTATTTAACATTCCATTATTGGCTTACAGTATTATGTAGCTAAGGCGTCTATTAATCTTTTTCGCTCGTTGAGTTATGTTGTTTTTTTACTTTCGCTATGATCTCGGCATGCTCTGGTTTAATGGGCATGACTTTTACTAGGCTAACATTGCTACCGCCAGTGTTCCCCGTTGGTACGCCTTTTATTGCAGTGAATAAAACCGCCCCAATGATACGAATCATTTGACCTATGGCTTCATTCATATCACGCTGTTTTATTGCCCAACGCAGCATTAAATAATGCACTTTTACATGCCAATAGGTTGATTCCTGCCCAAGCACGTGAGCATTCTCAAGGTAAACAAATGAATCTGCAACATTACCTAAACGGTCGGATTGATCTGCTTTAGATAACTGCTCTTGCACGTAAGGAGTGATATTTTTGGTATAACTATTCAATGTTACCTCTCCAATTTATTATCCTCAGCTGAATTTTCGGCGTTATTTTTTTGAGCTTCAGAGTACAACTAGTTAAAAAGTTGAGCAAAAAAATAATAAAGCGCTGTCATTAGGGCGGCATAAATACCGATATCAACGATACGCGGTAAGTCAGATAAACCGGTAAAATTATCTTCCAACGAATATGTCACAAAACTGGCTACACTAATTGAGCAGATTAGCGTTAAGTACAGCGAGAGTGTGCTAGTGGTATTCTATTTACTCATGAGCGTCCTTTATTTCATGTTGGCTAACTCTCAAGGGTAGCCGTGAGCAATATCTGTTGAGGTTATTTATCCTGCTTTTTTCAGTCTGCGATGTAAAGTATTGCATAACTTAAACATACTCGTTGAGTTCAAATGAGAGTTATGCGGTGGTAGTCCTCGGGGTGAGGGGGGGAGAGGTTATGGATGGCAAATAACAAGTCATACAAGGATTATCTCATATGGTCTTATTTTCTATAATCTTCATGATTTCAAGCATAAAAAAAAGAGGTGCTTAGCACCTCTTGAACGTGACATTCCATCTTCATTCACTGCAGATAAGTCTGCTTATGAATGACGTATTAGTAACATATTATGCCAGTTTTAAATCGTACTGGTTGCGGTACATCACCATGTCTTCGATGGTGAGTACAGGCATGTTGTGCTTAAGGCCAAAGGCGATAATTTCTGGTGTTTTGGCCATGCTGCCATCTTCGTTGGCCAGTTCGCATAATACGCCAGCTGGCATTAAGCCTGCCATTTGCATTAAGTCGACTGTGCCTTCGGTATGACCACGACGAGACATCACTCCGCCAGCGCGAGCACGTAATGGGAATACGTGTCCAGGATGGGCCAAGTCTGATGCTTTGGCATCGCGGTTTGCCGCAGTCTTAATGGTGGTAACGCGATCTTGAGCGGAAACGCCAGTGGTCACTCCATGCTTTGCTTCAATGGAGATGGTAAACGCAGTTTGGTTGGCGCTGTTGTTATTGATAACCATTGGCGGCAATTGTAACTTGTTGGCGTGTTCGTCGGTTAAGCATAAACACACAATGCCGCTGCATTCGCGGATCATTAATGCCATTTGGGCTGTGGTTAAGTGCTCGACAGAATAAATAATGTCGCCTTCATTTTCGCGGTCTTCATCATCGAGTAGTAATACGCCTCGGCCTTCTCTAAGCGCTGCTAATGCATTTTCTACACGGGTGATTGGTTCGCCAAATTCGGCAAGTAGTGATAACTGATTCATGGTTTTACTCCTAAAATGACCAGAATCAGGGCTTGTAAAGAGGGATCTAAATCCAAAACAAATTGCATCAATAGCCTAGGCTAATTGATGTATCTCTATTCTCTCTCATCCGGACTATAACCGTCGGCTCTGGACTGTTAGACATTACTCACGAGTAAATACCTAAGTCACCAGATCTGCTGACCTCGACGAATCGAGCGCTCGCGGGCTCACTTTTTCAAGTATACCGCCGGTGGGGAATTGCGCCCCGCCCTGAGAATTAAAAACAATATGTGTGTGTTAAACATCTAAGCTCAGACTGCTGGCTCAGCAAAACACGCAACTATGTTAATCAGTTAAGATTAAGATGAAAAGGGGTATCGGTCTCATTAATGTAATAAAGCATTACTAATGCTTATTTTACAGCGCAGCAATACCTAGGTTCAGTTATCTTAATCACTGGATGCAAATATCTATTGTTTAATGAGTTGAACGAGCTTGCTCACTGGTATGACCTTTGTTAGCCTGATGCGTTTATATCAGGAGTCACAGTTAATGAATTTGTATTTTCGTTTTATTTGGTTGTTTATATGGCGGGTAGGGCATTGTAAACGCATAGGTTTTTTAGGTACTAGCCGGATTGATTATCGTGTGTTGCCATTAGATTGTGACATCAATTTACACCTGACTAACTCCCGCTATCCAGCCTTTATGGATCTAGCCCGCACTTATTTGATAGCCGAAATGGGCTTGATGAAGGCATTTTTAAAAAACAGATGGTTACCCATTGTGAATGCTGCTGAGTTTACTTATATCCGCGATATTAAGCCATTTGAAAAATTTACCATAAACACCAAAATTGTCGGCTGGGATGAAAAGTATTTTTATATTGAGCATCGGATGCACACCGAGCGCGGCTTACATTGTATTGCTCATGTACGCGGTGTATTTATGTGTCGGGGTAAACAAGTGCCGATAGAAACCTTAATTGCGGCAGCCGGTTTCACTGGCGATGTGCCAGAGATGCCAGCGGAAGTGGTTAAATGGAAACAGTTTTTACAGCTTAAAAAACAACGTAATATTTAATTATCATTATGTGAATAACATTCTAAAGTAAACTGGATGGTACAAGGTTACGTACCAGTGATGAGTGTTTATATAATTGATATTGTAGTGAGGTTGAAGCGTGGCAAGGTTAGAAAAATTCAGCGATATTTGGGCTCGAGCCTGTGAGCGTAAAGGCGGACCTGCGGTAGTGAAGTCGATGTTACCGGATACTCTCGATATTGACGAAATCAGCCAATATACTGATGCTCAATTGCTGTCTGTGATGAGCAAGCGGGTGTTTCAAAGTGGATTTGTGTGGCGAGTGGTTGATAACAAATGGCCTGCCTATGAGAAAGCTTTTTTTGGTTTTGAGCCGATGAAGGTACTGATGCTTTCACCCGATCAAATTCAACAGCGTGCAACCGACCCTGAGCTTATTCGTCATCAAAAGAAAACACAGGCGATTGTTGATAATGCCTATATGATCCAACACATTAACCAAGAGCATGGAAGTTTTGCGGAGTTTATTGCTCATTGGCCAAGCGATGATATTACCGGTTTATGGCAAGTGCTTAAAAAGCGCGGCACTCGTTTAGGCGGTAATACTGGGCCCTATTTTTTACGGGCAATTGGTAAAGATACCTTTTTATTAAGCCAAGATGTTCAAGCCTATTTAACTGGCCATAACGTGGTTGATGCTGGCTTTACATCGCAAACTGCTTTACGCCAAACCCAAGCGGCTTTTAATCATTGGCAACAAGAGTCGGGCATGAGCTTGGCGCAAATTAGCCGGACTATTTCATTGGGCGTGGGCGATAATCGCGTTTAATTTTTCATGCTTTAAACGATGTGATTAAACCTTATAACGACATAAAAACATGGCAGTAATATTGGCGGCAATCTGTTGTTTTTGTTCGTCGTTCAGTGGCTCTTCAACTTGAAAGATTAATGGCCAAAAACATTGGCCTTTTATCAAACTCTGCAATTCTGCTTGCGCTTGCTCGACATCTGTCACGCTTAATCGCTCATCTTGCGTGGCCGCTTTAATCCAACGTAAAATGGCATTCTCTTCTTTGATCACTTTTTGTAATTCTTGCTGCATTTCAGTGGTATAGAACAAATGACCAATTAACATACGCGACACTTCAATGTGTTCTTTTGATTGTAAGTAGTCCATATCGTCACGTACTAACTGCTGTAATTGTGCTTCTAAAGGTTGATGCGCGTCATACGCTACAGTGGGTTGAGATAATGCTTGTTCCCACAAGTCTGTCATTAAAGTCATGACTAACGCTTCTTTAGTCGCAAAGTGATTATAGACTGTTCGTTTAGACACCCCAGCCACTTCGGCTAACTTATCCATACTGGTAGCCGTAACCCCTAATGATTTAAAGGTTGTTCTGGCGGCCTCTATAATCGCAGCACGTTTTAATTGGCTACGTGTTTGTTTTTCTGAGTTCATTGGTTTCATCTAAGCGATCTTATTGTAATATTTTACACTGAGCAGTTTACTTTTCAATAATGGATTATTAAACTACACTGTGTAGTTTACTTTTTGAAGCGATAGTTAAAAATAGTTGCAGATTTAAGGGTGATAAACACTATCATTATGTTCCTCAAACTTTAATCAGACTGCTTTGAGCTATTGGTGGTGGCAGAGGATCATCTTAGTCAGCCACAAAGGGCATTGAAATTAAATCGCCTGATGGCATGTAAGGCTAATAGCACAAGATATTGTTTAACAGTGGCTATTTTAATGGCTTTTACAAATTGATGACTCTTTTTGGCTGTTTGACTCAGCATGTTTGCTATGGGCGCCTATAATAAATTACCACGCGATATCCAGATGTTGTCATTGCCATGCTCACAGACTCATATTGATGTTAACGCTAAGGTGATAAAGTCAGTAAAATAGCCAGTTTAATTTACCATTACATGATTGGTTTGAGTCTTTTGGGCGTATCAGTCAATTAACTCAATATAATATGAGCTTGCTGACTTTTAATGATGCTCAAATGGTTGGCTAATTCTCAAGCTGGCGAGTAATGCTGGCTATAGTATGCTTGCAGTATAAAAGATTGATGGTTTAAATAAGCTTGTCATCAACAACCACTAGGTTAGTGTATTACTGGTGAACATTGGTGCGGTTGTTAACCCACAAATTGATCCTGCTGAGATGTTAATAAATAGTGTTAAGAATGAAATAATTGATCGAGCTTGTTTTATTACTCACTCGAATAGCACAATTTGTTAACTTTTTAAGTATATATAACGTAAGCTTATTATTTATTTACAATTTATTCGCATCAGCTAAGTTGTTTGAATTTTATACCTATGCGATAAAGTACACAGAAAATTTTAAAGTTTAATATTAGCTATTTTCAAATCGGCTACTCAAGATCGAGTGGCGCATATTGAAAATAAATTGGAGTAGGAGCACTCATGCACAAAGCATTGAAAGTCGCCGCAGTTATTTCTGCTGCATTATGGATTACCGCTTGTGGTAAAGGGGATGAAAATGCCCAGTCACAACAACCGCGACCACCTACACCTGTTGGCGTGATGACCGTTGAAGCGATTTCGCAAGCGATTCAAGTTGAGCTACCTGGCCGCAGTCGTGCGTATTTAGAAGCCGAAGTACGACCGCAAGTCACAGGTATTATCACTAAACGTGCCTTTACTGAAGGGACTGAAGTTAAGCAAGGTCAATCACTGTATCAAATTGACGCCGCAACCTATAAAGCAGCACTTGTAAGTGCGCAAGCCGATCTTGCGAGTGCCAATGCTGGTTTAGCCTCAGCCAAAGCCAAAGCCGCGCGTTATGACAAGTTAGTTAAAACCAATGCGATCAGTAAGCAAGATTTTGACGAGACTGAAGCGGCATATAAAGAAGCACAAGCTGCGGTTGTGGTTGCTAAAGCCGCGATTAATACAGCGACAATTAACACTGAATATACTGAAGTTAAAGCACCGATTTCTGGTCGTATTGGCAAATCATCAGTGACTGCCGGCGCCTTGGTGACGGCAAACCAAAGCAATACCTTAGCGACAATTCAACAGCTTGATCCCATTAATATCGACATAGTGCAGTCAAGTGCGCAGCTGTTACGTTTAAAAGCTAACTTACGTTCTGGGCAGTTACTGGAAAGTGAAAATGCTAAAGTAACCTTAATCCTTGAAGATGGTAGCACCTACGAACAACAAGGCATTCTACAATTTGCTGAAGTTAACGTTGATGAAACGACTGGCTCTGTAACCCTTCGCGCTGAGTTTCCTAATCCAGACGGAATACTGTTACCGGGTATGTATGTTCGTGCACTGCTCAATGCTGGCCAAGAT
This sequence comes from Shewanella vesiculosa, assembly GCF_021560015.1. Taxonomy (NCBI): domain Bacteria; kingdom Pseudomonadati; phylum Pseudomonadota; class Gammaproteobacteria; order Alteromonadales; family Shewanellaceae; genus Shewanella; species Shewanella vesiculosa. The sequence continues at coordinate 3,746,639 of NZ_CP073588.1, forward strand.
CCACAAGCGATTTTAGTGCCACAACGTGCCATTACACGTAACTCTAAAGGTGAAGCTGTCGCAATGATAGTTAATCAAGACAGTAATGTTGAAATGCGCGTGGTAAAAACAGCTGAAGTGATTGGTAATCAATGGCGCATCGTTGATGGTTTGTCTGTTGGCGATAAATTAATTGTCGAAGGATTGCAAAAAATTCGTCCTGGTGCACCTGTTTCAGCTCAGGCGTTAACGGCTGACCAACCACAAAAATAGGGAATCATTATGGCTCGCTTTTTTATTGATCGCCCTATTTTTGCTTGGGTGATTGCATTATTAATTATGCTCGCGGGTGTGTTAGCCATTAAAGGCTTGCCCATTGCACAGTATCCGAGTATTGCACCGCCAACAGTGGTGATCAGTGCTTTCTATCCAGGTGCTTCGGCTAAAACCATGGAAGACACGGTTACTCAGGTGATTGAGCAGCGCATGACCGGGCTGGATCACTTACGTTATATCTCATCGACCAGTGACAGTTTTGGTAATGCGAAGATTACCCTGACGTTTAATGCTGAGGCCGATCCTGATATTGCTCAAGTGCAAGTTCAGAATAAGCTGCAAGCGGCTACTCCGTTATTACCCACTGAAGTTCAGCAACAAGGTGTACAAGTTAACAAGTCCAGCTCGGGCTTTTTAATGGTGCTTGGCTTTGTGTCTGCTGATGGTTCAATGGGGAAAAGCGATATTGCCGATTATGTTGCTGCCAACGTACAAGACCCAATGAGCCGTGTACCTGGTGTGGGTGAACTGACACTTTTTGGTGCGCAGTACGCAATGCGTATTTGGTTAGACCCGCTTAAGTTAACCCAATACAAACTAACCAGTATTGATGTCATTGCTGCAATACGTGAGCAAAATGCTCAGATATCAGCGGGTCAATTAGGTGGTGCGCCTTCGGTTGCGGGTCAAGAGCTTAACGCGACGGTATCAGCACAAAGCCGCTTACAAACACCAGAGCAGTTTAAGAAAATTATTGTTAAATCTGATTCGTCGGGCGCCAACGTTTTTCTAGCCGATGTTGCCAGAGTGGAATTAGGCGCAGAAAGCTACGCGGTAGACTCATATTATAATGGTAAACCCGCATCTGGTTTAGCGTTTAAATTAGCCACCGGTGCGAATGCGTTAGACACTGCAGAGGGTATTAAAGCCAAAGTTAATGAGATGAAAGAGTTTTTCCCTCAAGGGCTTGAGGTGGTTTATCCCTATGATACAACGCCGTTCGTTGAGCAATCAATCGAAGGTGTGGTGCATACATTGATAGAAGCCATAGTGTTGGTGTTCTTGATCATGTACCTGTTTTTACAAAATTTTAGAGCAACACTTATTCCAACAATCGCTGTGCCTGTGGTGTTATTAGGAACATTTGCTGTGTTATCTGCAGCCGGTTTTACCATTAATACCTTAACCATGTTTGCCATGGTATTGGCGATTGGTTTGCTAGTAGATGATGCGATTGTTGTGGTTGAAAACGTTGAACGCGTAATGTCTGAAGAAGGCTTAAGTCCGCTTGAGGCAACCCGAAAATCAATGGATCAAATTACCAGTGCCTTAGTCGGTATCGGTTTGACCTTGTCGGCTGTGTTCGTACCAATGGCGTTTATGTCTGGCTCCACCGGGGTCATTTATCGTCAGTTCTCTATTACTATTGTTTCAGCGATGGCTTTATCGGTGTTTGTCGCCATCGTGTTAACGCCGGCATTATGTGCCACCATGTTAAAACCGATCGAAAAAGGTCATTCCTACGCAGATACTGGGTTCTTTGGCTGGTTTAACCGTAAGTTTGATGCAATGACATCGCGTTATGAATCAAGTGTCGGCAGTATTCTTAAGCGTTTTTAGAGTCATGCTGATTTATGTTGGTTTAGTTATTGCTGTGGGTTGGATTTTCTTACGTATGCCAACGGCATTCTTACCCGATGAAGACCAGGGTATCTTGTTTACACAAGCGATTTTGCCAACTAACTCCACCCAAGAAAGCACGGTTAAGGTATTAAAAGACGTTTCTAATTATTATCTTACTGAAGAAAAAGACATTGTGAGGTCAGTCTTTACCGTTTCAGGTTTCAGTTTTGCTGGTTCTGGGCAAAATATGGGACTTGCGTTTGTGTGGGTTTAAAAGATTGGTCTGAACGTGAAGCACCGGGTGAAGATGTTAAATCATTGGCAGGACGAGCCATGGGCCACTTTGCGCAAATTAAAGAGGCGTTAGTGTTTGCCTTTGTGCCGCCATCAGTGATTGAGCTTGGCACTGCAAATGGTTTCGATGTCTACCTGAAAGACTTAAATGGTCAAGGACACGCCAAGTTAATTGAAGCGCGTAATCAATTATTAGGCATGGCTTCACAAAACTCGAATCTTGTTGGGGTTCGTCCAAATGGTCAGGAAGATGCGCCGATATACAAAATTAATATTGATCACGCTAAATTGCGTGCTTTAGATATTGATATTAATAGCGTCAACAGCGTGCTGGGTACCGCATGGGGTGGGTCATATGTGAATGACTTTATTGACCGTGGCCGAGTTAAAAAGGTTTATGTTCAGGGAGACGCTAAATATCGTATGCAACCCGGTGATTTAGACTCTTGGTATGTACGTAACAATAATGGTGAAATGGTACCGTTTTCGGCATTTGCATCGGGTACTTGGGAATTTGGCTCACCACAATTACAGCGTTTTAACGGTGTACCCGCGGTCAATATTCAAGGCTCAACAGCACCGGGTTATAGTACTGGTGACGCGATGGATGCATTAGAGGAGATGGCCAAGCAGCTTCCTCCAGGGTACGGCTTAGAGTGGAATGGTTTGTCGTACGAAGAACGTTTGTCGGGTAATCAAGCACCTAGTTTGTATGCTTTATCTATCCTAATTGTGTTCTTAGTATTGGCTGCACTGTATGAAAGCTGGTCAGTGCCTTTATCGGTGATTTTAGTGGTACCACTAGGGATTATTGGGGCGCTATTGGCAATGAATGGTCGCGGTTTACCTAACGATGTATTCTTCCAAGTCGGTCTGTTAACCACGGTGGGCCTGGCGACTAAAAACGCCATTCTAATTGTCGAGTTTGCCAAGGAATATTACGAAAAAGGATCTGGGCTAATTGAGGCAACATTACATGCGGTACGTGTGCGTTTACGCCCAATTCTAATGACTTCATTAGCATTTGGTTTAGGTGTTGTGCCATTAGCGATTAGTTCTGGAGTTGGCTCAGGTAGTCAAAATGCCATCGGTACTGCGGTATTGGGCGGTATGATGACCTCCACCTTCTTAGGTATCTTCTTTGTGCCGTTATTCTTTGTAGTGGTTGAGCGCATTTTCAGTAAGCGTGAAAAACCAACGGAAGAGGAAGATGAAAAAGTCGATAACGATAGAAAAAATATTTAATTTTTTACATTATTGATTGTAAAAAGCCCAGTTTAACTGGGCTTTTTTATGACTATTGTTTTTGAAAAGATGCAGAGAGTGAAAACTGACTCAAAAGGTATTAAGTCGGCATTATTAAACGGTTTTTTGGTTTATATTCAATAGAAAACTGAAAATGTGTTTAAAAAACACTCTGGTTAAAATTTTATTAGGTATTTGATAAAGTTAGCTATTTAATTGTAAATGGTACGGTTTTAGGTCACATATGTGCAGATTTGTTGTGTTATAGTCAAAATGTTAATTAAAACAGCTTATTAACATCTATTCGTGCTTTACTGATACTTTAATGGTTATTTTTTAGCTAAGCTATCATCGATAAAGATGAACTTTTGATTAAATTATGATTATGATAGTGAATAACAATAATAAAGGATGTCACCATGCAGGCGCTATTTATTAGCCTCACTTTAGCCGCTATTCTGGCTTATCTTTGGTATGCCAGTTTACTTAAAAAGCGCACTTCAGCCATTGAAGCGCTGAAAGTGATCGACGCAAAAATTGATAAAAGATTAATGTTGTTCACTGAACTGTGCCAGGAAAAAAAGTCGTATCAACACCCCCTAACTGATGATCAACAAGCTCAATTGTTGCAACTTAAACAAATGCAGCCCCAACATGATTGGGAACAACCCATAGAAGAATCAAACGTAGCGGGCGGCTCCTTGTCGGTATCTATTGCTGCGTGGCAACAGATTGATCAAGGTTTAGAGGCGTTATTATCAACGGTAAATAAAGATAAACTGTGTGCTGACCAGCTTGCCGAGTATTTACAGTTAGAACTCGATTTTGTCCATGCAGAGGATTTTTACCGCAAAGCCGTCGACGAGTTAAACAGCGGTGTTAAAATTTTTCCTGGATCTGCTGTGGCTAAATTTGCGCGTATCGCGCCGATGCCAATATTCGATCAAGTGCAGGACTAACCCAATGATATGGGGTAATCGACAGACGCTATTAGGTATCATGGGATTGTTGGCTTGCGCTGGTTTACACATGCAGGTGCAAGCCAAACAAGTGATTTATCCCGCCGTAGAAGAAGTTGACAAGCCACAACTCAAAGCTAAGTACTTGCCTGAACAAGCCGCAGTTAAAAAACAGTTATCGTTACAACCTACACAACCTGCACCCGTTGCAGAAAACACCGCTCCGGCATCAGAAATGGATAAGATGACGAGTCGAAGCAAGGTTGATTCAATCAAAGATCCATTGTCATTAACAGCAGGCTATGTCGATGAAAAACCGCAGCCGCGCACCTTAACGAATGACTACCCGTTAAAACCGTCGGCCAGTGTACCGAGTAAGCAGCGCATTAAGGCGAGTTATTCCGACAATGGTATCGTGAGTGATTTAGGCGTTGAAAAACGTAAAGTTTACCAATATAAGCAAACCAATGGCGTGATGGTATTTAGCGATGTACAACCGCAGGGTGATGACTACCAAGTGCTGTTGTATGAATGTTTTGCATGTCGTGTCGACTCGGTTATCGATTGGTATAAAATTCCATTATTTACTTCACCTTTTGCTGCCGATGTTGCTTTAGCAGCGCGCCAATATCAGCTGGATCCTGCACTTATTAGGGCCGTTATTCATGCTGAGTCGGCTTTCAAAATGGGTGCACTATCAAAAGCGGGTGCCAAAGGCTTGATGCAGTTAATGCCAGCGACCGCTAGCGATATGGGCGTTGATGATCCTTTTAATGCTCAGCAAAATATTCGCGGTGGCAGTCGTTATCTTGCACAGTTACTCAGCCAATTCAACGGCGACATTGACCTTGCGTGTGCAGCATACAATGCTGGCCCGACTACTGTGATGCAATACCGCGGCATACCGCCCTATCCTGAAACACAAGCTTATGTAAAGCGTGTAAAAATATTATTAAAACGCTATCAAAAGGCATTAGCCAGTTAATTTAAGGTAATTATTAATGAATCATTTACTTGATAAACTTCACTCCAAGCGTATCCCGTTCCGTCGCACTCAGGGCTATGGCCTTGCTAGTATGGCCGGATTACTGATATTGGGCGCTGTAGCTGTCCCCGCCGTTGCTGCCGATAAATCATCAGCTGCGCCATCGCAAGAAGATGTGCGTTTATACGACATCGCGACTGCACCACAAGCCCAGCGGATTGAGCAAGATATTCGCACTTTAGTTGGTTTCGGAACCCGCCATACCTTGTCTGATACTCAATCTGATACCCAGGGTATTGGTGCTGCAAGACGGTGGATTGAAGCTGAATTTAATCGTATATCTAAAGAGTGTGGCGGCTGTTTAGAAGTGGTGACTGTGGCTGATACCGTTCAAGGTAAACGAATTGCGAACCCAACCGAAGTGGTTAATGTTATTGCTATTCAACGTGGTCAAACAGATCCTAAGCGCGTAGTGATGATGAGCGGTGATATTGATTCACGTGTCAGTGATGTATTAGATGCCAGCTCAATTTCTCCTGGCGCTAATGACAATGCGTCGGGGGTTGCGGGAGCGCTAGAAGCTGCTCGCGTATTATCAAAATATCAATTTAACGGCACTATCGTTTATGCTGCGTTGTCGGGCGAAGAGCAAGGCCTGTATGGCGGTAATATTTTAGCTGACTATGCTAAAGCGCAAAATTGGCAGGTTCAAGCAGTATTAAATAATGACATGATTGGCAATATATCAGGCATTAATGGCGTGGTGAATAACAGTAGTGTGCGGGTGTTTTCTGAAGGTGTACGTATTGCCGAAACCGCAGATGAAGCCAAAGAACGCTATTTTAGTGGCGGCGAAAATGATTCTGCTTCACGTAATTTAGCCCGTAAAATTAAATCGTTAGCAGACCAGTACATGACTAATTTAGAGGTGATGCTAGTGTATCGCCTCGACCGTTTTGGCCGTGGTGGACATCATTTACCGTTTAATCAGGCTGGCTTGCCTGCCGTACGGATTATGGAAACCAACGAGAACTATAATCGTCAGCATCAAGATATTCGCGTTGAAAATGGCATTGCGTATGGTGATGTGATTGAAGGTGTTGATTTTGACTTTACAGCCAAATTGACTGCACTTAATGCACTGAGCTTAGCGTCACAAGCGTGGGCACCAGCACCGCCAACCAAGGTTACCATTGCAGGGCAAGTATCACCGAGTACTACCTTAAGTTGGGCAAAAAGTGATGATAAAACTGTTGTTGGATATCGCGTCTATTGGCGTTTAACCACAGTGCCTGAATGGACTCACAGTCGCTACGTCGGCAAGGTTAATCAGTTCACGTTGGATAATATGGTTATCGATAATTACTTATATGGCGTGGCCAGCGTTGCCGCGAATGGCAATGTCAGCCCAGTAGTGTTTCCGGGTGCAGCAGGTGCATTCTTTAAATAACGCTCAGTAACAGCTTTGAAGATAACCAACAAAAATGCCCAAACCGTTGCTGCGGTTTGGGCATTTTCTATTATCTACTATCAGTAATCATTCTTCACATTGCACTGCAACATAAACCCTGCAGAGGCTAAATTATTCACCGACTTCCCACTTCACAGTCGTATGGCCATCGGCATGACCTAATAATGGAGTTAAATAATCTAATGCTTCTTTGGCTAATACATCTAATTGCCAAGGTGGGTTAATAACCCATAAGCCAGCAGCTGTCATGCCAAACTCGTCACTGTCAGCGCTAACGGCTTGCTCAATGCGCAACTGTTTTTTAATTCCGCTGTTTTTTAGCAAGGTTAACATAGCTTCTGTTTGCTCACGTTTTACCACTGGATACCATAAAACAAATGTCCCAGTCGCAAAACGTTTATGAGCTTTAATAATGGTTTCAGCCACATCCTGATAGTCAGTTTTCATTTCATAGCTGGGATCAATTAATATGACTCCACGGCGCTCTAATGGAGGAACCGCGGCAATTAATCCTTTTAAACCATCGCCTCGAATGACTTTTACTTGCTTGTCGTCAATGAAATAATTTTCCAGTAACTCGTGGTCAGTAACATGGAGTTCGTGCAATACCATACGATCTTGCGGACGCAGTTCGACATCGACAATCGCAGGTGAACCAGGGTAAACCGTTAATTCACCATCAAATTCAGCGTTAAAGTGCTTTACTGTCTCAACGTAATCAGCCAATGCAGTAGGTAAATTTGCGTGGTCCCATAATTTAGCCACGCCGTCTAAATACTCGCCCGTTTTCTGAGCAAACTCATCGGTTAATGAGTAGGCGCCGGCACCTGCATGAGTATCGATATACACATAAGGTTTATCTTTTTTCTGCATCGCTTTTAATACTTGAATAAGCATTGAGTGCTTAAGCACATCGGCATAATTGCCTGCATGATAACCGTGGCGATAACTGAGCATGGGCATTTCCATTTACTAAATGAGACAGCAAAAACTGTGTAATAACGACATTATAAGTTTTCTAGCGCGCGAGGTATAGGTGTTCACTGGTGATGGCTTTTGGCATAATGGCGTAGTTTCTTATATTGGCATGGTAATCATCTTGTTGCAGACACCTATCTTCTTTAATCAGCAGTATCCTTCATTAGTCGATATTGCCCAGCGCTGGCAGCTTGTGTGGGACCAGCATGCTGCTTTTGAATTGCGCTTTGAGCAAAACTGCCTAAGTTTGCATAAACGAGATGAGCCTAAACTAGACGGCATTAGTGTTGATTTTGTTTCTGGTGCGGTTGCTCATCGGCGTAAGTTTGGTGGCGGGCGAGGCCAATCTATCGCCAAAGCGGTTGGATTAAAACAAGGCTTAACGCCAACGGTTGTGGATGGAACTGCCGGCTTAGGCCGTGATGCATTTGTATTGGCCAGCCTAGGTTGTAAAGTCATTATGGTTGAACGAAACCCCGTGGTTGCCGCGCTACTCGAAGACGGTTTACGCCGCGCGTATGATGATGCTGAAATTGGCCAATGGATGCATGAGCGTATGAGTTTGTTCCATGGTTCCAGCCTCAATGCATTAGCCGATGCGGTGAAAACGAGCACTAACGTCAGCGAGATTGATGTGGTTTACCTTGATCCCATGTACCCACACCGTGAAAAGTCAGCGCTGGTAAAAAAAGAAATGCGAGTATTCCAAACCTTAGTTGGGGCTGATCTTGATGCCGATGGATTACTGTCACCTGCTATCGCATTAGCCACCAAGCGTGTCGTTGTAAAACGCCCTGATTACGCTGAGGATTTAGACGGTGTAAAGCCGCATTCTGTGATTGAAACTAAAAAAAAATCGCTTCGATTTATACATCAAATCCGCGATGAAATAGCATCAAGTCGAACATCGAATATTAGTGTTTTAGGTTGTCGCTGAACCCATACATTGACATAATGTACCCATAGTTTGACAAATTTAACCCATTCGATGATATTTTTATATATTGTTGATTCATGGATTAAAAATGTTTAACTCCAGTTTGGTTTTTTTGTAGCTTTACGAGGGATTCGATGAAAAATGAGCTGCCAGATATATATGTAAAATTAGTCAATATATTTATATTTTTGTCTTGGGTCGCTACAACCTTGGTAGTAGTGCTAGCGCTATTTTCAAACTCCAGTACGAGTCAACTCGTAGTAGGACAAATAATTGAAAATTGGAGTACGACAATCTTACCAATTGTCTCAATATCTATTTTTTGTGGCTTTCCCTTGGTTTAAACTTATCTTAACTGAATTCGACATCTGTCATGTTCCGCGAAAGATCGGCTTTTCAATATTTTCATTTTGTATCGCACTTTTTTTCTATGAACCTATTTCTAAAGCACCTGCTGAAGGTGTTATTTACAACACATTATTTTGTGTGTTGTTGATATTGATTGTGTATCCAATTACACGAATATTAAACCTTAGTGAGGCTAATCCCTAATATCCTTATCGGTTAGATGTACGAGAAAGATCGTATATCCACTGCCATATATTCCCCTAATACCTACAGTCAACTATATAGCTTGAATCCTAGCTTATTTCTGTTTAAAAATGAGTTTGCAAGAGATACGCTTTCAGTTGTAATAAAATGACAATTCATAATTATAGTATCTAGGTGCTGTTCTGATTTGTCAGACTATGGGTACATTTTATGTCAGAGTATGGTTATATCTTTTCGATAAGTGATTGAAAGCTAAAAGCTGCCTATGTCAGACTTTGCTTTCAGCGACATAGGTTATTACTATTGGCTTTAGATTACGGATCTTGATTTTGTTGAGTCTTTGAGGAAAGCTAACTGGCTTTTACCTCAAAAGACTCATCCAAATGTCGTTGGAACTCGGCAGGATATTCTTGCTTAGCAATATGCCTGCACCAGACTAATAAATCATGGTTACAAAATAAAGGTGGCGACTTTGTTACTCAAATCTGTCGCACGGTCTTTGAGCATTGTCGCTTGGTCTAAATGAGTCATCGCCGATGAGGTGATCTCATCGGTGACATCTTTTATCGCGACAGTATTCTTAGTTATTTCGTTCGTCACCTGTGTTTGCTCTTCTGCTGCTATGGCTATTTGACCCGCCATATCAGAAATCATATTGACCGCTTCAGTGATTTCTTCCAGAGCGTTTGCCGCAGCGTTAACATCATCAACACTGTTATTGGCTAATGTTTTACTACTGTCCATCAAGCAAACAGCTTGTTTGGTTGTGCTTTGTAAGGTTTCGATAGTGGTATAAATCTCTGCCGTTGAGTCTTGAGTCCGACGAGATAATACTCGCACTTCATCAGCCACTACGGCAAAACCACGACCTTGTTCACCCGCACGAGCAGCCTCAATGGCTGCATTTAATGCCAATAAGTTAGTTTGCTCAGCAATCCCTTGAATTGTTGTCAAAATGCTAGAGATGGCTTGTGCATGTAGGCTTAATTTACTAATGACGGTAGTGGTTTCATCTATTTCTGATGCTAACGAATTAATGGTCGTGCGAGTTTTATCAACTAAACCTTTACCTTGAATACTGCTTTGGGTTGACTGTTGTGCCGCCGCAGCAGTACTTTCAGCATTGGCTGCAATTTCATGGGTTGCGCATGACATTTCCGTCACTGCAGTCGCAACCATTGCGACTTCTTGCTGTTGGCGTTGCAACTCATCAACACTTGTTTGATTTGTAAGTAAACTCTGCTCTGCATCTAAATGCAGTTCGTGCGCCAGATGACGAATATGGCTGATCAGCTGATGTTGACTACTCACAAAGCGGTTAAAGTTATCGGCTAGCACCCCGACTTCATCCTGACTGTCGACAGTGATGCGTTGGGTTAAATCACCATTGCCGTCAGCGATACGGGATAATGCTTGTGATACACGGCTTAATGGTGCAAGTAACAGGCTTAATAACCATGAAATTGATAACACACTGATAATCAATACTAATACAGCCAATCCTAGTTGGGTAAACATTAAACTGGCAAGTGGTGCTTCTAGGGTTTGTTGGTCGAGTACAAAAACCAGTTGCCAATCAGTATTCGGTATCTCTTCGCTCCAGAGTAATTTATCTCTGCCTTCAGTATCAAAATAGACAGGTACTAATTTGCCTGTTTGACGACTTGATTGGATCAATTGACTGCTTAACTTATTATCAATAGACGTAATTTTGCCCATCAATTTATTTGCGTCTTTATAAGCAATCACAGTGCCGTCTTTATGCATCATGATGGCATAACCGTTGGCTGGCAGGGACATACTGTTGACGCTATCGACTAAGCTAGCAATTGAAACATCGCCAGCAACTACGCCATTGCTGGTTGGTTTAGCGATAGTGACGACCAATACATTAAAGGCGACATCTACGTAAGGTTTGGTAATAATTGTTTTACGTGCTTGTTGCGATTGATGGTACCAAGGACGCGATCTAGGATCATAGCCGGTACGATCAATACTCGGGTCTGAATCAATCATTATGCCATTATTGTTACCGAAATAGGTTAGCTGAAAATCGCCGGAGATTTTTGCTTGTTGCAAAGCATTAAGCGTATCACCTTCGACCTTAGTGGCAACTGAGCTGATGATCCGTTTACGATCAGACAACCATCCTTCAATTAGTTTTGCCTGTTGTTTACCAGATTCACTTACCTGATTAACACTACTTTGCAGTAACGAGCTTTTTTGGGTTGAATAGCTGTGCCACGATAATAGTCCAATGACAACCGCAAGGGCGAGGACAACCGATAGTAATATCTTTTGCTTTAGTGAATATGACTTCATATGGGATGTTAATACTGTTTATTTAAATTGAGATACGAAAATAAATACAGCTTTGTGGTTGCTGAATTTAGAATATGAATTGAGATAAGGGAGAGTCATCTCAATCTTGCTTTTATTTTCGCACACATAATAAAGCAACAAAATTAAAATCAATGTATAACAATATTAATGTCGCTTTTGTCATGTTTATAAAATATTCACTGATTCTGAATGTTAATTTTTAATTTAAAATTCTATTAATGTAAATATAAAAAAGACATATAAATCCAACTTGTATTTTTTTTGTTTAAAGTATTCACATCTAGTGTATTTATACTAAAAAGGCTTTAAATCTGTTTATCAGGATAAATTGATATTTATCCATTACTGTAGCTTGCGGTCATAAGCATACTATTACAGATTGCTATTAATCGCTAAGTCTAGCAAAAGCTACTTATTGCTGAACACAGCACAGTCACGACCTTGTCCCTTTGCGAGATAAAGTGCCTCGTCTGCGCGTTGAAGCCAAGTATCAGCCGTTGTACCCGGTACCCATGGGGCAACGCCAAATGACACGGTTATTTCTTTACCATCTGGTGTTTTCAATTCTTGCTTAATCGCCGTTTTAAGATTATCAATAAACACATGTTGATCACTCATATTGGGAATTAATAATACAAACTCTTCGCCCCCGAACCGATAAAGTCGATCGTATTTACCAATATGTGAGGTGGTGATAGTTACAAAATCTTTTAGTACTTGGTCTCCAACAGCATGGCCGAACTTGTCATTGACTGTTTTAAAGTAATCTAAATCTAGAATAGCCAATAATTGCTCAATACCATTATTTTCTGCATTAGATAAAGCCGCTTTTATATCTGAGCTCATGGCGCGGCGATTAAATGCGCCAGTGAGTTCATCAATAGTGTTGAGCTTTTTTAGTAAGAGAAACTGCTTCACGCCATGACTGGCATGAATAAATGCACTCATTGATAACATCAAGATTGTTATAACAAAGGAGTTTAATGAAATTGTATTAAAAATATCAGACATGGCCACCATAGCAACGCCAGCGACGAAATTAATACATAAGGCCTCAAGCGGTCTGACTAGAATAAAAGTACTTGCGAAGACAGGATAAACCCACAAAAAACTGTCGATTCCATTCGCTATCACTATGGCTACAACGCCGGTATTAATAAATACCGCTGCTATTGCGCTTACTATGCGGATTTTTTTAGAGAAATATGCATAAGCGACCAATGCGACTATGCCTAGTATGAGCGTTATATCAATACCAGCAGCAATAAAGTTACCATCGAGGTAACGTATTACTACAAATGGAAAAACACCCATTATAGCCACAGTACCCAGTAGCAAAAATAATGACAGTTGATATTTTTGCTGTAGTTGATTGATCATAATGCTCTCGCAGTAAAATGAATGATTATTCTTATCAGGCTACATATTACCAAGTGGAAACCTTTTTTACTTGAAAATATGTCAGCAGCAATCTGTTTACATAAAAATGCTATCCAATTGAGATTCAATGTTGATGCCTAGATACATGTCTGTTTCTGTCACTTTACTGTCCGGTGAGGTTAGCAACGTCATTGGTTATTCCATGCCGCCTAAGGCGTCATTATGTTGGAGCAACGTGCAGATAGAGCAAACCCTAGTAGGGCGATAAAATGGAGCGAAGCAGAAAATAGTCTGGCAAACACTGGATGTTTTGACCAATTACCGCCATTATTTCTGGGTACTTTTTACGGTTTAACCAAGTTATAGCATTGTTTATTCAGTAAAAAGGCCAATGAGGTTTGATGCAAGCTTATATTACACGCATCAAATAACGCCCAAGGAAGATCTGCATTGCAGACAAAATAAAAATGGATACACAATGAAAAAGATATTACTCTTCGCGACTATTAGTTTAGCCGTTTCGATTCCCGCTATTGCCCATGACAATCATACAAATAACCCCTTAGCCACTAACAAACTAAACCTAAACCCACCACAAGCTCAACCTTTGCCACTACCGCCTTCGGCGCCCATTAGCCAAATTGAATCCCATAGAGCGCTGCTGCGGGAGACGCCATTGATGGCATCACCAAATGAGCCCACCCCAATAGATTCACTTGAGGTACATTCGCGTCAAAAACGTCATATAGATGTCTCGGAGCAACCGCCACTTAAGTTACAGAGTCGCAGCGCCGCACTGCAGAGCAATGACTGCAGTGACTTTGTCGGTAAATCGGGCCAAGCCCTAGTGGATCAATTGAGCCAATCGACACCCGAATGCGTCGGTAAGCTCTATAGCCTCAAAGGCAGTGCTGCGACCGCGCTATTTAGCGAGGCCAATGTGATCAGTGTCGCCAACGCCATTGCCACTAAAGCCAAGGACTACACTGGGGTCGATGTTCAGCATCTTGAATCGCATATTTACTTTGTCCGCGCAGCCCTCTATGTGCAGTTTTACAGGCCAAATGATGTACCCGCTTACAGCAGCGCCGCTAAGGCCAGCTTAAAATCGGCCCTCAACGCTTTATTTGCGAACGCTGCGATTTGGACTGTTTCCGATGACAATGCTGGCGTGTTGAAAGAAGCCTTAATCCTGATTGACTCTGCCGATCTCGGCGCCGATTTTAATCATGTCACCATAAAAGTGCTAACGGACTACGACGCTAACTGGCAAGCCAGTTTCGCCATGAACGCCGCAGCAAACTCAGTGTTTACCACCTTATTCCGCGCCCAGTGGAATGATGACATGCAGGCGCTGTTCGCACGTGACCAAGGCATTTTAGATGCGCTAAATAACTTTCAACTCGAACATCGTGACTTGTTAGGCACCAATGCAGAGTATCTGTTAGTTAACGCAGTCAAAGAGTTATCTCGGCTGTATTACATTGATGCCATGCGCCCGCGAGTGACTCAGCTAGTTAAAAACATCCTCAGCAGCACCAGTAAAAGCGAACCGAGCAAAGTGCTTTGGTACGCGGCGGCAGAAATGGCCGACTATTACGATCGCAGCCATTGTAACGATTACAATATCTGTGGTTTTAAGGCGCAGTTAGAGGCCGATACCCTACCTTTCAACTGGAAATGCTCCGACAGTCTCAAGATCCGCGCCCAAGATCTCTATCAAGATCAAGCCAAGTGGGCCTGTGATGTGTTGACCAGCCAAGAAAGCTATTTCCACAGCAAACTTGAAACGGGCATGCAACCTGTATGGCAAGATAACAACGATGATTTAGAGCTAGTGATATTTGGCAGCTCGTCTGAGTATAAATCCTTAGCCAACAGTATCTTTGGTATCAATACCGACAACGGCGGCATGTACCTTGAAGGCTCGCCCGCCGGACTCAAAAATCAGGCGCGTTTTATCGCCTATGAAGCCGAATGGCGCACGCCGGATTTCCATGTCTGGAACCTGCAACACGAATATGTGCACTACCTAGACGGGCGCTATAACCTGTTTGGTGACTTTAGTCGCGGCACGTCGGCCAATACCATTTGGTGGATTGAAGGTCTAGCGGAATACATTTCTTACCGTGATGCCAATACCGCGGCGATTGCCATGGGCGAAACCGGTGAGTTTATGCTGTCGACCATATTCAAAAACAACTATGAATCGGGCCAAGACCGTATCTACCGTTGGGGTTATCTGGCGGTGCGCTTTATGTTTGAGCATCACAGGGACGATGTAAGACAGATTCTCGCCTACCTACGTAACGACCAATACGCGGAATATCAAACCTTTATGGATGGTATCGGTACACGTTACGACAACGAGTGGCAAGGTTGGCTCGCCAGCGGCTTGAGCACGGCTGACGATGGCATTGTCGATAAAGGCCCTAGTGATGTCGATGCTGAGCCCAGTGGCCGTGAAGGTAACTGGGCTGGTCCTGCGGGCACTATCAGTAAGGATTACTCGCCTTGCCAAGTTACGAACGAAGCCTACCGTTACACAGAATCGGCCAGCCTTAAAATCGATGTGCCGATGGAATGTATTGATTCCAAACTCGGCCGCGCCAGTTTTAGTTTCACTAATACCGATCGCTCGGCCCAAGATCTTTGGATCAAGATTGGCGGCGGTTGGGGTGATGCCGACATTTATTTCAATTCTAAAGGTTGGGCAAGCCCAGAACAAAACCAAGGCGCTGGGATCGGCAACGGTAACTATCAAGTCATTAAAGTGCAGTTAAACCCTGACGAATATTGGCACTACATTACCTTGTCGGGAGATTTTGGCGGCGTTGATATGCAAGTTAGCACCACTGAGCTGTTCGCTGAAGTTGATCCCGATCTGGGAGATGGCGGCGTGGATCCTGAGCCACCAGCAAATTGCGGTGCAGTGACCTTAGATTACGGCCAGCTCACACTGGGCAAAAACGAGTGTATCAGTGGTGGACGCAACAGCTTCTACTTCTGGGTTGAGGAAGATAATACTCAGTTCACCGTCACCACTAAGGGCGGTTCTGGGGATGCCAATCTTTACTTCAATGCCAGTCAGTGGGCCGACGCCGAAAATGCCGATGCCAAGAGCACTCAAGCAGGTAATCAAGAGTCGCTAAGTTTTAGTGCCAATCGCGGCTGGCGTTATATCACAGTTGATACTGCCACTGAGTTTAGCGGCGTAACACTCACCCTCAATACAGGCGCGAGCAATACGCCTACGCCAGCTCTAATCGCTAATGCCTGCACGACGCAATCGCCCTTGAGTCATGGTGAGCTGAGTTCAGGCAAAGCCATCTGCACCGCCGATGGCCGCAGCGATTACTATCTTTGGGTGCCAGAAGGTACGAGTCAGTTAAGCATCAACTCGGCCCATGGCAGTGGTGATGTGAGCCTGTTTTCGGGGACAACTTGGGCCAATGCTCAACACTTCGATGCAGCGTCTGTCACGCCTGCTAACACTCAAGAAAGTATCACAGTCGATGCACCAAGCCTGGGTTGGTATTACATCACAGTGCAGAGTGAACCCCAGAGTTCAGGTGTCGCACTGCAGGTTGATTTACGTTAAAACTAATCAATGCTATTTCGTTAGTTTACTGACGTAAAAAGTGGTTTTGGCTTGGCCTGATGCTAACGGCAGCGTTGGCTAGATGTATCGACTTAATGCGCGTAGCATTGAGATAAATAATCGGCTATAACGACAGTTATGGCCAATTATTAAGCCTATATTTGAGCGGTTGCTCGCTAACTATTATCGACATTGTCTATCAGAATGCTTGTTCTATATTGTCGGTATAAATACCACCTGAATGTCATCTGGGCGGTATTTGGCCACAATTAAATTACAGCTATGAATAATAGTTAAAATGGATGATTATCGTTTATTCAAGCCGACATTTTGAGCATAATCGTGCCGAGTGAAATCGGATAAAGACTTTTATAGTGACGAATAAACGTGCGCTAAAGCGGCAAATGTTTAGTGAAAAAATACCGTCTACTTCAATCTGAAATAGCCGGTATTTTTTACTTCTCGTTTAAGGTTATTTACTCATAGTTTGCTACTAGGTTTACCCCCGAATAGTTAGTGTAACCTCTTAGCATCACATGATAAGTCGTTTCAACCGTTGGGGTGAAAGAACAGCTTTCATTGTTACCATTTTTGTAGGGACGACAATCAAAACTGCCTGTGGTCGGTTGTGTGCCGGCTTTGACGTATATATCGGCATCACCGCTACCACCACTCATGGTCACATTGAGGGTGTTATTAGCCGGTACGACGACCTTATAAAAGGTTTGTGAACTGCTTGCACCGCTTAATCCTGTTCTTGGAACACCATTAACAAGACAATCACTGTCTGTACAACTACTTCCGCCACCTAGATTGTAGTCCGCAGTAAGGTTAGCATTAGCGAAGGCTGAGTAACCTTGGATCATAACGTACCATTTACCAGCAGCAGGATTGGTGAAGTCGCAGCTTTCATTATTACCATTTTGAAATGGACGACATTGATAGCTGTTAATGGTCGGTTTAACCCCTTGGCTGACATACATATCGGCATCACCAGAACCACCTGCTAAGGTAACCGCAAGGCTGGTTGCATTGGTTGGCACATCAATGAAATAGTAACTTGTTGAGCCCTGACCTCCGCTTGTTGTAATAGCTTGACCATCAAGAAGTTCAGTATCAGAAGGCGGCGGAGGACAGTTATCGCCACAACCACCATCGCCATCCAGTGAGAACAGCAGTGAATTTGGCGATCCAGTTTTTGCATCAGATACCTTACCGCTACTTGCTCTTGTCGCCAGTAAGTTAGTCACTTCTGTTGGAGTCATACTGGGGGTTTCATTAAGATATAGCGCAGCAACCCCCCGCAACATGTGGCGCGGCCATTGAAGTACCACTAATGGTGTTAGTTGCACTGTTTGAAGTGTACCAAGCCGAGGTGATGCTTGAGCCTGGGGCATAAATATCAAGACAAGTACCATAGTTTGAAAAGCTTGATCGTGAATCAGAGCTGGTTGTTGATCCCACAGTAATCGCATCGGCGGCACGAGCTGGAGAGTAATTACAAGCATTGCTATTGTCATTACCTGCAGCAACCACAAAACTAATCCCTGCAGCAACCGCGGCATTAACAGCATCATCTGTTGCTTGTGATGCACCACCACCTAGGCTCATGTTGGCTACAGAAGGACCAGAGGCATTATTTTTGACCCAATTAATGCCTGCAATCACTCCAGAGTTACTGCCTGAACCACTACAACTGAGTACCCGTACCCCAACAATATTGACATTTTTTGCTACCCCATAGCTGGCACCACCGATTGTGCCAGCAACATGAGTACCATGGCCATTACAGTCTGTGGTATCTGAGTCGTTATCGATAAAGTCATATCCACTGGTGGCTCGTCCACCAAATTCATTATGGCTATTGAGTACCCCTGTATCGATAATATAGGCGGTGACCCCCCGTACCATCATAATCGTAATGGTAGTTGTTATCGAAAGGCAGATCTCGCTGATCTATTCTGTCTAAGCCCCACGTTGGACTGCCTTGATTGCTACTGGCAGACATAATAGGGGAGATCGACATCATTTGATCTTGTTCTATGTATTTAATTTTAGGGTCATCTTGAAGTTCAGCGATCTGCTTGGTATTGGCTTTAATCAATACGCCATTTAGTGCGTTACCGAAGTGTTTCACCACGCTAATATTGTAATCATTAGCGAGAATGTTGGCTTGTTGAGTGGAAAAATTAGCCAACGCGGATGTATCTTGTAGATTTAAAATACTCGGGGTATTAAAGACCACTATATAGGTATCTTTAATGGCTTTGTTACTGTTCACAGGAAGTAATTGTGCTGCTTGGGATTGCATTGGAAGTGTGCTCAGGGCTGCCAATACTGCGAGGGCTATTTTATGTTTGTGTTCCATACGATTCTCCATTTTTTTTATAGTCTCCATAAACGACGAGACCTCTAAAAAGTAGGATATGCAGCCATATTTTTATTAAAAATGGTTTGATTAGTAAATGACAAACGATTATCAATTGTAACTATTTAGTTACATCTCGAGCTTAAAATACCTTATTAGGATAAACGCTGTAAAAAAGTCTTAGTACAAAAGTAGGTGGCAACGAAATACTCAAAAAATATCAATAATGACAATGAATTGCTTATTATGGGTTAGTATTCTGATGTTAAATTTTTTCAGTTAGCTTGAAATTTGTCAGACTTCAGGTTGAGTAAGTTTTTATTCCGTCATACATAAGTTGTAAATGCATCGTTTTGTGAAATATTTTACACTTAATAATATAACGTCGCCTGCTTACTCTCAAATTTGTCATCCTAAAGTTGTGGACTTAGTGATACTCAGTCGGTAACTTTCAGCCCTAATCATTTTTATCTAGGCTTAACTTATTACTTTGATTTTATATTAAGCGGATCGTATAAAAGTTTACTGACTTTATTGAATGACTAACTTATGCAGGAATAACTGCTAAAGAAAAGCTACTCGAATGAGTAGCTTTTTTGTAACGCATTGACTAGGTAAAAGTATAAGGTGCTTTAATTATTTAACATGACTTGGTTTGATTTCGAAATATTCAGATTTCTGATTAAACCGTCGTAGTCATCATTTTGGATGTCACCGACAGTCATCTGAATATTGCTATTAAGTCCTGATCTTTGTAAATTTTCGGGACGGTTAGCGATATCTTCAGCTGTTAGTGGATATGCTTCACTAGCATCAATATTAAATTGACTCGAATCGATAGCGGTAAACTTACCACTAATAGGCGCACCATGTTGTCTACTAATATTAGCCAATATCCATTCGAAATTGTTTTTACTGTTTGCGGAGTTAACTGCAGTAGGCCAATCCCATACACCGTAACCGTTAATATCCTGATGAAGATATTGATCAACTAAGGCTTCTGGCCCATTAAGATTATTCGCATTCGCTCCACCAAAAGTATAAGGGAAGTTAGGTCTATTTGTCGGATGATCAATATGCGCATTACCACCCCATTTTAAGAAGTTCTCATATTTTATATCGTACATCATAAATAAACTGGAGGTATAAGGAACATCCGCCTTTTGTTTAAATAGGGTGATTGATATATAACGTTTACTACGAGGCGGCATCATTGCTCGATATTGTGCTTGGCTAGAAATCGTTGTACTTTTGCCGTCGGTTTCACTCCAGCCTTGGCTTGCAGAAAATTCGGCGCTGATTTCAGAACTCGCTCCGCCAATTCCAGGAATACCCACTTCGTATTTATTGGTGACACCAATTTTTTCAGAGAAGGAGAAATTATCAGTTTTTGCCCAACTGGTGGTGTAGTCATAATTTAGGGTGGCTACACCGGTATCTTCGGTGTCTCCCCAGTTATAAATCACCACGGGAGCAGTATAAATAGCTTCGCGATCATAAACTTGAGGAGAACCTAACCGTAAGTCTTGAGGGTTAGTTACAAAATGTATATTTTGTAAATTAACCTTCAAACGCTCACTTGAGCGGTAGCCGCCAGCATGTGGATCATTGCTATTATAGCGTGCTTTGAGACTATACTCGTTGCCCGATTCTCTTCTTACTTCTATATCCTGACCAACATACTGTGATGCGGTACCACCAGCCCAAGCATACCCAAGGTGATGACCTAGGGAGAATAGTGAGCTGATAAACGATGGGTTAGAAATAACATCATTTTTAAGTGAATCAAGATCAGGGGCGGCGTGCTCTACCATAGACAGTTTTGGAATAGTATTAGGGATAGCAGCTTCCACAAAGTAAGAGGTTGCTCCTAAAGCAGTTAAACAGGATAAGGTTAATATTTTTATATTTGATTTTGTTCTCATGATTATTCCTTTATTTTAATTAAAAGTGTCCTTCATTGAGCGCGCAAATAGATATTATATGTACTCAGGAAACATATAATTAATCATTACTACTATGCGCATTTAAAAGCTAACACTTTTATATTTTTTAAACAAAATAAAAACATATTAAATCTAAAGTTGTTTTGTTATTGTTAAATTTGTTAATTAGTGTGGTTTTTAAATTGATCCCGCTTTATTTTAATAGTGTATTTACTTTATTTTTAATGATTTATTTACGCTGTAATTAGTATGTTTACTTTAAAGTAAATTTTATTCTATATTAAATAATACGGCGTGCTTAATATCTTAGGTAATATAATCGATTTAACTCATTAAACAATATGATGTGTTATATGAATTTAATAGCATGGCATACTTAATATGTTAATTTTCATGGTTTACTTATCTATTTTAAGAGAAGGCTATAGTAGTAGCATAATTAGGGTAATATATTGATAGGTTTTCTAATATTATCTAAATAAGTCTTTTATTATTTATCTTCGTTTAGTGACTAAAATTTATAAGAGTATACATTGCCGTCGAAAATCGTAGCGACGATAGCTAATAGGTCACTGCGAATTATAATAATCCAATACCTTACCTTAAAATACCTACCACATTAATAAACAGCTTGATCCACACAGCCATAACCAATGAGCTAGCAACCTAATGTTATTCGCTGTCGCTTTCAACACTGTTATCTGGCTGACAATGCTGATGTGCTAAGGTTATAAACGCCTTCGCCGCCGCGGTTTGGTAGGCTCCTTTTCGCTGGAGCAATACTGCTGTACGTTGCAGTAAAGAGGGGGTTAGGGTGATAGCGACGAGTTCATCTCGCTCGCCAGTAATGTTTGACGGCAGCAAAGTGGCAAGCTGAGTATTGCGCACAATCTCAATAACTGCACTGAGTGAGTTAGCCTCCATCAACACCTTTGGTTGTACTTGATGCTGACGGCAATAACGTTCAATTTGTTCACGGGTAGCAAATTCATTACTTAATAATACCATTGACTGCTGGTTTAATATTTGCAGATTAACGACTGACTCTTGCGCAAGAGGGTGATCTTTTCTCACGACTAATGCCAAGGTTTCTACCAGAAGAGTCTGCGATTCAATATCCGCAGAATGCACATTTTCAAATGCGATACCGACATCAAATTCGTCGTCCAGCAATCGCTGTTCCATTTGCTCCTGTGACATTTCCTTCACGCTCAGTGTCACCTTTGGGTAACGCTCATGAAATACTTTTATCAAAGGACCGATAAGGTAGGTCGTAAAAGTTGGTGTAATAGCAATACGCAGTTCTCCACTACTGAGGTTTTTCACATCATTAATCGCTCGCTTGCCTTCTTGTAGATCCTGGAGGGCGTTACGCGCATAGCGGGCATACATTTCTCCAGCATCTGTTAGACGTACGCTGCGTCCTGAACGATCAAATAGCTGGCAACCTAATTGTTCTTCTAATTGTTTGATCTGCTGAGATAACGCCGGTTGTGAAACATACAGTGAAGTTGCAGCCCGAGTGAAGCTGCGATATTCCGCCACCGCGAGAAAATAGTTGATGTGTCGTAATAGCATATGCGATCCGATGTATAAGTATTGCTTATCGATATCATAATAAACCAGTATTTTACCTTATTCTAGTGTGGGCGTAGCATTCACTGTATTGCAAGGCAGAGGTCACTATGATGAAAAATATTATTGAAGGTTTTTTAAAGTTTAAAACTGACGTATTCCCCGAACGTGCAGAGATGTTCAAGAGTTTGGCTACCAGTCAACATCCACGCACATTATTCATTTCATGCTCGGACAGTCGCTTAGTGCCTGAGTTGGTGACCCAGCATGAACCGGGTGGCCTGTTTGTTATTCGTAACGCCGGTAATATTGTACCGTCTTATGGGCCTGAACCCGGCGGTGTTTCGGCATCGGTGGAGTACGCCGTAACCGCATTGCAAGTCACCGACGTTGTTATCTGTGGACATTCTGATTGTGGAGCGATGACCGCAATTGCCACCTGCAAGTGTATGGATCACATGCCTGCGGTGGGCAGTTGGCTGCGCTATGCCGACTCTGCTCGTATCGTCAATGAAGCCCGCCAGCACACAAGTGAACGCGCACGGATTGAAGCTATGGTGCGAGAAAATGTCATCGCCCAGCTTGATAATATTAGAACGCATCCCTCGGTCCGCCTCGCGTTAGGAGAAGGCCGTCTGGCTTTGCACGGCTGGGTCTACGATATCGAGTCAGGCAGTATTGATGCCTTGGACTACCACACCAATACTTTCGTTTCCCTTGCGGACTATCCTGATGTCCGCGCAACCCACACACAGCTAAAGGTTGCTGTGTAAATAAAATACAATAGAGGTATTATTATGATCCAATCACAAATTAGCCATACTGCTCGCCAAGCATTAACCGATCTCATTATTGCAGCCAAAGCAGAGAAGAATCTTTCGTTTGAACAAATCGCCCAGGGTACAGACTTAAGTGATGTATTCGTTACAGCGGCTTTGCTAGGTCAGCAGCCTTTACCCGCCGACGCCGCTAAGCAAGTTGGCGAAACGCTTGGTCTTGATGCCAGTGCGATTACGTTGCTGCAAGCTATCCCATTACGTGGCAGTGTTGAAAATAGTATCCCTACAGATCCGACGATTTATCGTTTCTACGAGATGATGCAAGTATACGGTACGACCTTAAAATCCTTAGTGCACGAACAGTTCGGTGATGGGATAATCAGCGCAATCAATTTTAAAATGGATATCAAGAAGGTTGAAGATCCTGAAGGTGGCTCGCGCGCAGTGATTACCCTTGATGGTAAATTCTTACCCTATAAGCCTTTTTAAAACCAAATCATTTCACCATAGTCGGCACTTAGTGCCGATTATTTTTTTCACCAATAGGATTATCCATTACTCATGAGTGAAGATCATACTACCACTGCACACCAGTCGGTATTATCCATGTTGTGGCCGATGCTCATTATTGCTGGGATGGCAATCAATTTACGGCCGACACTTACCGCCATAGGCCCTTTGCTGGACGACATTACTGCCACTACCGGTTTAGGCTTACAAGCCGCATCCTTACTTACAGTGTTACCTATGTTATGCATGGGAATATTTGCCTTATTGCTACCTTGGTTAGGCAGATTATTTAGCGAGAGTGTGTGGATAACTGCAGGCCTTGTTGCAATTGCTTTGGCGAGTTTTTGGCGTTTATGGCTCAACGATAGTGGCGCGCTGATTGCCAGTGCATTGCTGGCGGGTACAGGCATCGCAATTGTGCAGGCGATACTCCCTGGTTTAGTTAAACGCTGGTATCCACAACGTGTGCCACTAGCAATGGGAGGATATTCTGCCTCACTTATGGCTGGTGGAGGTATAGCCGCAGTCATTAGCCCGCTAGTGGCGAACCATCAAGGTCATTGGCAATCTGGGCTTGGTATTTGGCTAATACCGGCCTTGATAGCACTGTTATTGTGGTGGACAAGGCCCAGAGAAAATCTACATATTAGCGACAATAGCGTTAAGATTAATTTTTTTACTAATCGCCGTGCATGGTTACTGGCTTGCTACTTTGGGCTGGCTAACGGCGGTTACGCCTGCATGATTGCATGGTTACCAAGTTATGCTCAGGAATTAGGTTGGAGCGCCCAAGATAGCGGTGAACTCATTGGGATTATGACGATATTTCAGGTAATTGGTGCTCTAGCTGCTCCGGCATTATCTGCTGGTCGTCTTGATAGACGTCCTTGGTTATTTTTTGCGGTCGGTATTCAACTAGTTGGATTTTGCGGATTAATGTTAGCGCCTGAGTTAATGTTAACCTCATGGGTTGCAATGATCGGCTACGGCCTTGGCGGCTGCTTTGCGCTGACTCTGACCGTAACGCTTGACCACTTATCTTCACCTAAGCTGGCCGGAGCATTAACCGCTTTTGTCCAAGGTGTTGGTTTTATCGTGACAGCGGTTATCCCTTACATCGCAGGAGCCCTTCGCCAATGGAGTGGCAGTTTTCAAACTTCCTGGCTTATGGTGATGGTGACCCTTACATTTATGTTTTTGGTTACCATAACGTTTTCGCCTAGCAGATATGCTAAGGCAATGAATTTAACCGCCGCTTAAAGGCTTATGGTTAGAGTTACATACTATAGGGAGGCTTTGAGCGCGCCAATTAAAGCTGCTGAGCTTGGGCAGAGCGATGCTCAATATGCTTTGGGGACACGATTAATTGCCAACCAAGATCAAGCTGAGAGTGATAAATGGATAAAACAAAGTGCTAAATTAGGCAATAAAAAAGCGCGTAAATATCTCAACCGCAGTCTGTAATATTTGCTAATCACAAAGCGGCTATAACGATGTTGCTATAGCCGCTTGGTGATTTTTTATCCGCTAACTGACTTGCTTAAGGTGGTGTTTCTGCCACCACCTAAACCGCATAAAGCACACAATACGCCTGCAATCGCACATAACCATAACGGAACATCCCAACTGCCGGTTGCAGTGTGTAGCGCGCCTGCGACCATAGGTCCAACGGCTGCCAGTAAATAGCCGACACTTTGTGACATACCAGAAAGTGATGCGGCTTGGTGCGGGTTATCGGTGCGCAAACTAATAAACGACAAGCCTAAAATAAAACAAGCCCCAGAGCAAAAGCCCAGCATTAGTGTCCACACAAAAGCAAAGTGAGGCATGTACAGCAGACCAAGGGCACTGAGCGCGCTGAGTAGCGCCAGAATAAAGCTCAGCGCACTTTGATCTTTTAACTTAGCCAGTAACGGAATTAATACTAAGCCTGGCAGTGCTGTCGCAATTTGAAAAGCGCCATGATACGCCCCGGCTTCAACGGCCGAGTGGCCAGTATCAGTCAGTATGCTTGGCAACCAAGTAATAATGATGTAATTCAGAAATGAGTTTAGGCCTAATAACAAACTAATTTGCCAGGCTAAAAGATAACGCCAAACACTTTTTGAGGCAGCCGATTGATGTGCACAATAGCTTGGTTTAGTGTGTTTACCCAGTTGAGCTGTCCAGACGATTAAGCTGGCAATTGTAATGATGGCTGCCGAGCCCAGAGCAAATTGCCAGCCTAAACCATTGAGTTGGCTAAGGGGAAATACCAAGGTTGAAAACCCACCAGAGGTGACTCCCATAGTCAGCACGTAGGCTGAGGTCATCAGTGCTACTTTCGTGGCAAAATCACGTTTAATCAGACTGGGCAGTAACACGTTGGCAATCGCGATTCCGACACCAATAATAGCGGTACTGATAAAGAGCATGGTTGAGGAGTCGATAAACCGAGCGGCAATACCTAAAAATATCAGGATTAACGCGGTAAATAATGCGTGTTCTAAACCTTGTTTTCTAGCAAACACTGCCGCCATTGGTGAAATAACGGCAAAGGCAATTAACGGCAATGTAGTTAAAAAGCCTGCTTGCGATCCGGTCAGGCCAAAGTGACTAA
This sequence comes from Shewanella vesiculosa, assembly GCF_021560015.1. Classification (NCBI taxonomy): domain Bacteria; kingdom Pseudomonadati; phylum Pseudomonadota; class Gammaproteobacteria; order Alteromonadales; family Shewanellaceae; genus Shewanella; species Shewanella vesiculosa. The sequence goes on from NZ_CP073588.1 coordinate 3,773,039, forward strand.
TAATTTGCTCCAGTACTGGGGCAATCCCAGTAAAAGGCGCGCGTAAATTTGCTGCAATAAGCAAAATGCCCAGCACCAGTAATATGCCTGAGAAGCGCGATTTCGGTTTGTTATGTAAGATAGCTGAAGTCATACCGTGTTTTTGTTTTTAGCGTCAATAATGGTCGCTAGTATAAAGATTTGCCGGACGTTATAATTTAGAAATAGTGACATTTAATGATTGAAAACTGACAAAACGATGTTTGATGCAATTGGCTGGGATGAAATCAAGAATTTTGAAGATATGCCGCAAGCTATTATCGCCAAAATTGAGCATACCTGTGCCAGCCACGAAATTCCGTTACACACTCACCCTAAAGGGCAGTTGATTTTAGCTTTGCATGGTTATGTCACCTGTGAGGTGTCTGCAAAAATGTGGATGGTGCCAACCCATAGTGCCATTTGGATCCCGGCAAATAAAGTCCACAGTAACCGCGCATCAGACAACGCCCAGTTATGTCACTTATTTATTGACAATACGATGTTCAAAATGCCGCTCAATACTTGTACTTTGGCGATTACGCCCTTAGTAAAAGAGCTGATGTGTGAGCTTGCAGGGCGTGATCAGCATTATGATTTATCCAGTAACACGGCACGATTAGCGCAGGTTTTATTGGATCAACTGATTGAGATGCCTATTCAGCATTTAGATGTTGCCTTGTCTAAACATGTTGTTGTTCAGGCGATGAGTCAACAATTGATAAGCCAACCTAGTGACAGAAAAACACTACCACAATGGGCCGAACAATTTGCATTAACCGAGCGTACATTGGCGCGGCTGATCAAAAAAGAAACCGGTATGACATTTGGAAAGTGGCGCACCCAAATTCATATTATTACCTCACTGCAAGCGCTGTCAGATAAGCACAGTGTGCAGCATGTTTCTGAGTTATTAGGCTATGAGTCGGTCAGTGCTTTTATTACCATGTTTAAAAAAGTCATGAAAAAATCACCAATGAAGTACATGAGCGAATTAAAGGCTTACTAGCCTCAATCTAGGCTTATCAAACAAGCAACGCGGCTGCAATTTATTGGTGATGTTTTAGCATAAAATGGTATTTGAATAACGGATAAAAAAGCCCCAACATTTGTGTTGAGGCTGTGTTTTATATAGCCGTTTGGTATGCGATGAATTTGCTCGTTGAGCTGACAATACTCATCTTAGCAATCTTGCTTGATTAGAAGGTATAACCAACATCTAAGCTAAGTGAACGACCTGCCGCGGCAACTCGTCCAGCGGGAGAAACATCTAAGCCTCTAAAGTAATACTGGTTATCAAATAGATTGTTAACCGATAAACCGACTTTTAAGCCGTGATTATCTTGTTTAAAAAACTCAGTGCCAATATTAAAGTTAACCACGGTATAAGCAGGCACTTCGCCTGCTGTGCCTGAAACATTTTCTTCTACTGTGTTAGCCAGATCAGAAAATGACTTACTGTAGTAGAACGCCATCAAGCCTAAATCTATCTCGTTGATGCTATACATGGCACTGGCAGACAGTTGATGTTTAGACACATATGCTAATTCGTTCCCCGCAAATTCGCCGTCAAGTTGTTCGGTATCTAAATAATTATAGCTGCCACTTAATATCAAATCTGGAAGAGCCATTGGTGAATATGTGCCTTCTAGTTCAATACCTTGGTTACGCGTTTGGCCAATATTAACAAACATTCTGATATCGTTGTCGTATTCAATTTTATTTTCAAAATCGATACGGTATGCCGCAATACTTAGGTTACTTCTTGGTGTGGGGGTATAGCGCACACCGGCTTCATAGTTCCAAGATAGCTCTGACTCCAGAGTTTGATCTTTAGGCCATAACTGTGAAATTTGTGGTGTTCTAAGTGAACGTTGCGCATTGGTATAAGCAAACCAATTTGAACTGAATTCATAACCTAAGGTGATCCCAGGTAGCCATTCGGTAACATGGTTATCTTGGCTATAGTCTTGACCAAGATTGCTAAAGGTCATATGAACATCTTCATATCTCAGGCCTGGGGTAATCGATAATGTATCATCAAAAAAGCCCAGTTTGTTGCTGACATAGTAAGCCATGGCATTGGTATCCATCTGCCAGTCACGTGGTCGAGTTGCGACTTGTGACGATTTGTCTATGTGGTTAAGTTGATAACTAATGTCTTCATTAACGTAACGTACACCAGCAATAATATGCTGACTGATATCGCCATCAATAAGAAGACTTGTCGTGGGTTCGATACCAAACACGGTAAAGTCTCGTGGGGAGTTACGCAAATGAGTGGCTTCTTGTGTGGTATCACTCCAACTTGTTCCTAGATTGCCGTCGGTGTCTTGGCTAGCATCATAAAAGTCCCACTGGAAATTACGTGAGCTTTTATTACCAAATACGCTGAGATCAACTTCACCATAGTCGATGATGCTCGAATCATCGAGAACATGATTGTATTTTAATGCGATCCGTTTAGTGTCTGCGTTAAATTCATCATTAGGACGTAATGATTGCTCTCGATCGGCTTCATAGGCTGGTGTGTTCAGTGCACCTGGTAGTTCAGAAAATGCATCGTAGTATTGTAATGTCGCATCTAAGCTATTTTGCTCATCGATATTCCATACGGTTTTTAACATCAGGTTTTTAATATCGGTTTCTGAGTGTTCACGAAACGATTCACCCTTGGTTATGTTGCCATCAAAACGCATCGAAAAGTCATCATTAACGGCACCGCCAGTACTAATGTTGGTATCAAATAGGTTACGGCTGTCACCAAAGAAGGTCATCCGTTCATTGACGCTGGTTTCCCAGTCAGTTGGGATCGACTTTGAAATAAGATTAATGACTCCACCGACGTTATTCGGGCCATATTGGATTGATGCGCCACCGCGAGTAACATCGATTCTATCGATCATAAATAAGGTTGCCGGGAATAATGACTGTCCAGTGTGGCCATATGGCGCCAGTGTCATTGGAATGCCATCCAGTAATACTTGGGCGTAGCCGCTGCGGCTGCTGTCTAAGCCACGTACAGAGATATTAGGCAGAATACCGGTTCCGGTTTCATCCTTAATTTTGATCCCCGGGACTTGTTGTAATGCGGTATCGATTGATCGTGCCGCCGTTCGTGATATTTGATCCGCTGTAATGATAGAGCGGTTACCGGTATAGGTTTTTAAATCTGTTACTTCAGAATTGCCTAGCAGGCTGCCCGTTACCACAATTACTTCAGGCTTGGTTTTAGGCTGACTTTTGTCAGCAAACGCTGAAGAACTGGTAAGACTGGCAGTGATTGCGACAGCAATGGTGGTCAAAGTAAATCTGGTTTTTTCAGTTAACATGCATATTCCCTATGTATCATTTAGTCTGTTTTAATGTGTCAAGTTGGTGCTTAAACGTTTTGAAAATCATGCCGCGGTCTTCACCGATTAAAAATGCTTTTGTGCCTTTTTCATGCCAGCTCGCTTGTTGTTCTTGAGTGCGAGGAATGGCGCAAAAGGTGGCATTTTGGGCTTGGCAAAGGTGGGCCATTTTATGGATTTGGGCTTGAACATCGGCGTGGGTAACTTGTGTGCCATAACCTAGAGATAAGCTGAGATCTAATGCGCCTTCGATAATCATATCGACTTGCGCTAGCTTGACGATGTCTGGTAATGCCGCCATGCCATTGATGCATTCAATCATCAGACACACCATCACTTCTCGATTCGCTAAATCGATATAGTCTTGGAGGGCAAGGGTGCCAAAACCGGTATTACGTCCTCCTGAAATACCTCGTGTACCCAAGGGGGGATATTTAGCGGCTGCAATCGCATTGTTTGCCATTGCCAGGCTAGATACTCTCGACACTACAATTCCAGCCGCTCCAGCATCTAAAACTCTACCTATGGTTGCGGCGTTGTCGTCTGGCACTCTGACTAGCAGTGGCAGCCCTGAGCAATTTGCTGCACGAATGCAGTGTGCCAAAGTGTCATCTGAGATAAGCACATGCTCAGTATCTAGAATGGCAAAATCAAATCCGGCATAAGCAAACATTTCACAAATGACTGGAGAGGGAACTGAATTTAAGATCCCAAAAACCGTTTCTTGGTTGCTTAGTTTTGATTTGAGCGAGTGGAAGAACAGCATAATGGTCAAAATATTTTTTGTTAATGATTTCGATAATTATTCTCATTTGCGTTTGCCGGGTCAAGTAGTTTATGACGACTTGCTTACGATGCCGTTACTCAATTTCCTGTCTTAGTAATATTTTTCCTTATTTTCCAATTAGTTTAAGCCAAGTAGTCATTTTTTATTAATGTCATTGTCGAATGTAAATTTTATTTAAATAGTAATGATTATCATTTACATTGTTTCGGTGCAGCAGCGAGAATCCTCATCCTAGTTACCGTGATTGAGGACCATATTGCCGTTAAATAGCGTTAGTATTTTTTGAGTATAGGAATGTAAGTTATGCAACCTAAATTAGTTTTGATTACACATGTGGAAAATCGAGCTGTGGTGGAAGGTTTTGTACCAGCAGCACTCAATTTAGGCTACGAAATATGGTTACTGACCGATCATGGTTTAGCACATAAACAATATTTTGTCGGCCAATCACAGTCTCCAGATCATATTATCGAATGTGATGTATTCAACCCTCTTGCCATTATCGATTGCTTACATACTTTAGGTGTTTCACCCGATATCGTTTTTTCTAATAGTGATCACTTGCAAACATCAACTGCGATGGTGGCTGATTATTTTGCCTGCGCAGCGAAAAATTGGCATGTGTGTTACCAAGCTAAAAATAAAGCGGCGATGCGCGCTAAGTTATTGGCGCTTGGTTTACCCAGCACATGGGCTTTTAGTTGGTCTGTAGGGCATGACTTACCTAGTAATATGCCCTTTCCTTTAGTCGCGAAACCTCGTGAAGGTGTTGCGAGTATGGGAGTGGCTTTATGCCAAAATACTGAAGAATTAATGGCATATGCGGCCAATATCGGTTGTTCAGAGAGTGTGATTTTGCTTGAGTCTTATTTGCAAGGGCCACTATTTACATTAGAAACCCTAGGCGATGGCCAGACCTTGCATGCCATAGGTGGGTTTGATGTGTCTTTATCGCCCCCGCCTTATTTTATTGAAACTCAAGCCTGTTGGAATGGGGCAATTTGCACGCAATATCGTCAACAAGCACTGGCTCAGATTAGCGCTTTTGGGATTAATTTTGGGGTGTGCCACAGTGAATTTATATTGACAGACAGCGGACCGGTTTTAGTTGAAATGAATTACCGTAGTATCGGCGATGGCCGCGAGTTTCTTCTTAATGAGGTACTTAATTTTAACTGGTTTGAAACGATTTTATTAGTCCACGCAGGTAAGGAGTTAGCTGAATTAGATACCGACACCAGTGACGCCTTAATCCGCTATTTTCCGGCTAACGAAGAGGGCAGTCTTAGTGCGTGTCCTATGCCATTAGTGGTGGATCATCTAACCCATCATGCACACTATCTGCCTATTAAGTCGATAGGCGATGAAATTCGACTCAGTCATTCCAATAAAGATTACCTTGGCGTACTTACGGTTTGGGGGCGGGATTTTTTGAGTCTTCAGGCCACGGCTGATGTGTTATCGCAGGATTTAACCTGGGAGTTTAACTAATGACCACGGATAAACAGTATATCGGCCAACGTATTATCGATGCCTGCCTCAGAGAAAATGTCTGTGAACTGATGTCTAAAGGCGAGATTGTTGCGGCAATACCGCCAGCATTGAACCGACACTGGCCCGACGCTAAGCCTGCCGCTTGGCTTAAGATCAGTCATTTTTCGCAGCGAGTTATCTATGTGCCAGTGATTGCCAGTCAATATATGCAGACATGGCGAGCCGTCTCTGATACTTGGCTAAGCCACAAGCTGACCAACAAAAATGATACCCCATTGTACCAACAAGGTTACCGAGCTTGGCTTACGGAATTGGCCGCAGATTTACCGCCAGAATCTAACGCCCTGTTCCTCGACTATATTGCAGAAGCGGACTGTGCGGTATCCCATAGGGCGCTTTGTCGACAAGCATTTAACGCTCGGAAAGAGGCATTAAGTGTCCCATTGAGTACCATGAAAGATTGGCATAAAAGTATGCTTTTCAGCGATCAGGTCGCATCGTATTTAGACCATCCTTATTATCCAACCGCACGAGCCAAAGTCGGTTTTGACTCTCAAGCGATGACATTATTTGCACCAGAGTTTGCCGCCCAATTTGAGCTTTATTGGTTAGCGATTTCTAAAGAGTTAGTGACGTTAACCTCGTTAGTGCCAGAGTGTTGGCCAAGTATGACTGAGGTTGGACTCGATGAGTCGCTCACAGACACACATTGTTTATTTCCATTACATCCGTTAACGGCTCTCAGTTTGGATGTCTTGCCAGAGGGAGTGCTTCTAGCTCCTCAATCGGCGCTTACGGTGCAGGCCAGTTTATCCGTTCGAACATTAGCTGTGGTCAATACTCCAGGCGTGCATATTAAGGTGCCATTATTGATGGCGACCTTAGGGGCTAAGAATATTCGCTCCATAAAACCGAGTACTTTATATGACGGACATTGGTTTGAACGCACGCTGACAGCATTGGCGCAACGCGATGATGTATTAGGTGAGAGCATTGAGCATGTGGATGAACAACATGGTGGTCACTTAGGCGACCATAAATTGTTTGCTTATATCGTGCGTCGTTATCCACCAACCATGCAAGATAAGCAGTTAGTTCCAGTTGCTGCACTTGCCAGTGTCATGCCTGACGGACGCCTATATTTAGCGCATTTAGCGGATCGATATTACCAAGGCCATTGGGATGTTTGGTTTAGCCAATATTTACAGCTTATGCTCAAGGTGCATTTACGTTTGTGGTTAAAGTATGGCATCGCATTAGAGTCAAACCAGCAAAATGCTATTTTGGCCTATCATCAAGATTCACGCTTATCCTTAGTGATGAAAGACAATGACTCAGCCAGATTGCTGGTGAGTCGTTATCAAGCGAGTTTGTCAAAAGCCGAAGCGCTTGAACATGATGCAGCACAACTTATCGATCGCAGGATCATAGTTAATGATGATCAAGCCTTAGCACAAATGTTTACCACGATTACCTTGCAGCTTGATATAGCCGCCATTATTGAAGCGATTGCCGAAGCGGGAATGGCACCAGCAGGGCAGCTTTATCGTCAATTGCGTGATTGCTTAATCGACCAATTAGCGTCGCTCCAGGCACAGGGAATAGAGACTGACTATGCTCGGAATTATTTGCTAAATCAGCCCATGCTGCCAGTTAAATACCTACTTTGCTCTGGCAGCTTGCTGAGTAAAGCGCAATCAGGCGCGACCGATGTCAATAAATTTTATGGCCAAAGTGCGCCAAACTTTTTACGTGCTTCGCGAGAGCAATCTCAGCTTGAACAGCACGATGAAGAGGTTTTTGCATTGGGTGAGGCCGTGGTATGAGAGTGATTTCAGTTGTACTGTTTTGTCACTTTCTCACGGCATTTACCGCTCTAGGCATGCCACTTTTTCTCCCTCGGATGCTGGCGAGTTTAGGGGGGAATGAATCCGGTTATCTGGTGGGGCTAATGTTTATTGTGCCGACGATCTGCACCGCATTATCGGCACCTTGGTGGGGCAAGTTTGCCGATAGGTATGGCAAGAAGACTTCATTGTTGCGGGCTCAAATCGGTTTAGTGTTGGGGTTCTTGTTATCCGGTTTTGCTGATTCCGTATCTATGTTTGCTATCGGCTTAGTCGTACAAGGGATCAGTGGCGGTACGCTTGCAGCATCGAATGCTTATTTGAGTCGCTTTTATCAAGGTAAGGCTTTAGCTAATAACCTTAATCTGACTCAAAGTTCTGCACGATTAGCTTTAGTGAGTGCACCAATCATCTTAGGTCTATTTACTCATATTGATGATCCATTAATGATTTATCGTGTGCTGGCATTACTGCCTTTGCTGGCATTGTTTATTTGCATCGGCTTACCAAAAGATGACGTGGTCGTCAGTCAGGCTGTTGCGGCTAGATCAATCATTGCCCCACCGAAAAGCGCTCAGAGTCAGACCTTCTATAAGGTTCTTTGGTTACAGTTTTTCTTCTGTTTTGCCATGGTTGTGACCTTTCCCTACTTTCTGCCATACAGTGAACAGCTGGGCATTGAGGGTGATGCATTAAGTGGTTTTTACTATAGCCTGCCACACCTTATCTATTTGTTATTGGCCTTTAATATTAAATCCATAACCTTGTCTGCTAAGTCGCAAACTCAACTTGGACTCGTCTTGTTTGCGGGGGCGTGTTTAGGGCAATTTTTATTGCATAACAGCACTGGCTTATGGGCTCTGCGGGTTTTATTTGGATTAGGTATGGTGCTTATTTTCAATGGTCTGCATCTCATTGTCAGTCGCAGTATTGAGCAAGGTAGTGCCGGACTTTCCTTTGGTCGTTTCGATGCTTGGGGCAAATGGGCCGGTGTGATTGCGGGGATTGGTGCGAGCAGCGTGACTCAAGTAGCCGGGTTGCAGTTTCCTTTTTTACTCGCAGCATTGAGCTGTGGTTGTGCACTAGTAGGGCTTAAGTTTTTTTACAAGGAGGTAGAGCAACATGTTTATGCAATCCAAGAGTGATATTAAGCCAGTGCCGGCTAAATATAGCCTGCAGATTTACCGCGAACAGGCCGAATTTAATGCAATAAGCTGTTTGCTTAATTGCTACTTACGCGAGTTTGCCATTGTACGTCAAGAGGTTGATTTTGATGACACTCATCCAGATTGCCCACTTTCCTTGTCGCAGTGTTTAACGCGCGACCAGCAAAAAGTTCGTCTCAAGCTTCCTGAGTCGAACGCCACATTGCTGTTCGTTGCCGACAGAGTGAGCTTGCTTGGTCGAATTCGTTTTACCCCTCAGCTCTATTTAAAAAAGTTAGGCTGTGTTTGGCAACTCAGTAGTGCTGAACAGATAACACAACTGCTGTTAGCGCACCTAGCCAAGATCACCAGTACTGAGTTTAATCATGAGTTATTAGCCCAAATAGACAACAGTATTGCGGTAACCCAAGCATTTTTGCAGCGGTTATCGCAACAGGCTCCCACTGATAATCAGCTGTTAAGCTATGCTGGCGCGGGGCTTATTGCCTCTGAACAAAGCTTGCTTTGGGGGCATGCTATGCATCCGACCCCAAAAAGTCGTCATGGTGTGGCGTTCGATGACATGTTGGCTTGTTCGCCAGAGATTAAGGCTAATTTTTGCTTATATTGGTTTAAAGTTGATCCCAGTTTGGTTAAGCAGTTGTACTGCACCGAAGTAAAACCGATGGACTGGATTAACAAAATAAAGCCACAGAAAGCTTGCTTATACCCTTGTCACCCCTGGGAAGTTAACACCATCTTTGAGCAGCCGTTAGTGCGCAAAGCCATCGCCGCAGGCTTAATTGAACCCTTAGGACAAATCGGCACAGAGGTGTATCCAACCTCATCGGTAAGAACCACTTATTTACCCGACATTAATCAGTTTATGAAGTTTTCTATTCATGTCCGCTTAACCAATTGCGTGCGTAAAAATGCTTGGTATGAACTTGAAAGTGCAGTGATCTTAAGCAAAATCTTGATGACAGTGGCCGCAGAGGCCCGTATGCATTGTCCGCATTTTACTTTGATGGCAGAGCCGGGTGCCAGCACATTAGATTTAAGCGGATTGGCGGATGAAGACAAGGATATGCACAGCAATCGGGCTCAAAGTCTTATGGTGTCGGAGTGTTTCGGTATTCTCTACCGTGAGGGTATAGAAAATCACTTGCTTGAACGATATAAGCCATTGATGGCTGGTGCATTATTTGCTTGGGATCATCAAGGCAAGAGTGTGTGCGAAATGCGCCTTATGGCACTATCTAAGCACAGACATCAAACTTATCAGCAAACCGTTATTCAATGGTTTAGCGCCTATGTTGACGTGTTACTCCCCGGGATATTTTACTTTTTCTTTAAGCGAGGCGTGGCATTTGAACCTCATTTACAAAACACAGTCGTAGGGTTTGAAGAGGGAATACCAGCCTATATTTGGCTGCGAGATCTTGAAGGAACCAAACTCGTGCCTGAGTTTTGGCCGAGCGAGTCGCTTGAAGGATTATCACAAGAAGCCAAGGCTTCTGTTTACTACAGCCGAGACCAGGGCTGGAACCGAATAGCTTATTGCAGCTTGATTAATAATGTCAGCGAAGCAATATTTCATTTAGCTGCTGGCAGCCAGCAATTAGAAGCTAAATTGTGGCAGGTCGTCGCCAATGTGATACGTCAGTGGCAGCACATCGAAGGTGAGCAACCTGAGCTGGCAGGTTTATTACAAGGTGATCCTATTCCCTCAAAAAATAACTTGAGTACCCGTCTATTTATGCAGGCCGATCGGTTATCGGGTTATACCCGCTTGCCTAATCCAATGGCTCATCGTCGAGATGATAACGCAGAGGCAACGACATCCGAGCCAGTCGACATTGCAGCATCAGAGATAGCCACATCCCAACTACTGCCTGGAGTTTATTGTGGATAAAATCATTAATGCGATTTCGACTTTAACGTCACAACAAGATCCGCACGCTCCTTTGTGTGCTTATATTTACGATCTCGAACAACTTAAGTCCCATGCCAATGCGATGGTAAAAGCGTTACCGAGTAATTGTGAGCTTTACTATGCCGCTAAAGCTAACCCTGAAGCCGAAGTATTGGCTGCATTAGCACCGATAGTACATGGTTTTGAAGCGGCTTCAGGTGGCGAGCTTAATTGGTTGCATCAATGTCAGCCGCAGATGCCGTTGATTTTCGGTGGCCCGGGTAAATTAATATCAGAGCTCTCTCAGGCAATCGATCTAAAGGTTGATGCTATTCATGTTGAGAGTCTGACCGAGCTGCGACGTATCATTGCCCTTTGTCTGCAAAAACAATGTCACTGTCGCATCTTATTACGGATGAATATTGCATTAGAGGGCATTGCCGAAACTCGTCTCACGATGGGCGGTAAACCTACGCCATTTGGTATCGACGTGAGTGAACTCGATGCCGCCATGGATCTTTTACGTGACCAGCCCAAATTATCCGGCATACCTTTAGTCGAGCTGGTGGGCTTTCATTTTCATTTAATGTCACATCAGTTGGATGTTGAGCGTCATCTGGCTTTGATGGCATTGTATTTTTCAACCTTTAAAACATGGTGCCATCAATATGGTTTGCGTTTACCGTTACTGAATGTCGGCGGCGGTATAGGCATTAATTATGCCGATCCTCAGCAAGTATTCGACTGGTCGTCTTTTTGTGTTGGACTGGCTCATTTGATTGCCGAGTTGAACATGGAAGAGGTGAAGATTAGGTTTGAGTGTGGCCGATTTGTCAGCGCCGCAATGGGATACTATGTCATGCAAGTATTAGACATTAAACACAATCATGGTCAATGGTTTGCTATTGGTCATGGTGGTACTCATCACTTTAGAACTCCAGCAGCCCAAGATCATAACCATCCTTTTTTTGTACTGAACCAAGATGGATTGTCGGCGCATAAGAGACAGCGTGTTGACACTGAATTGGCTTTGGATGCATCGATAACGCCGGTGCTGAGCAATCAGCTGGTGACGCTTGTTGGGCAACTGTGTACTCCTAAAGATGTGCTGGCAAAACAGCAGTATGTTAAATCATTAGCCGTGGGTGATTACCTCGTATTTACTCATGCTGGTGCGTATGCATGGAATATCTCACATCAACACTTTTTGATGCATGCCGCACCTAGGCGGTTATTTATGTAAACAAGATACCCGTTCAGGCTATGTTATTTTCGGTTACGGTAACTAGCCTAAACGGGTCAATGGCACAGCGATTAGTTAATCGATTGGATAGTAGATTAAGGCTTGATTAACTCAGGATGATTAACAAACACGGTTAAGCGTTTTTGTTCATTCGGGGTAAATTGCTGTTGTTGATATTGTGCTAAAGCCTGTTGCTGTTCAGTGTCTGGCAAATGGGCTATTTGTTGTTGATAATTCTGATACAAGGTCACTTTATTTTGCCAATCTAGATTAGTTTTTTGAGTTGCTTGTACTCGTTCAAGCACTTCTTGACTCATGTCTGCGTTTATCCCTGTAATTAGGTCGCTGTGTGGTGATGTGCCCTCTAAATAAGCGCTGATATCATTGGCCATCAGTGTTGGTGTAATGGCTCGGCGTTCTTCTTCATCCAGTTGGCTGATTTGATGCGCGAGTAACTCCGCTTTTTGTTCTCTGGTCAAACTGCTATCTTGTCGAATTCTCAGCCGCTCAAATGCTTGTTGATCATATTTGTTGTCCCGGGCAAAAAATGCATCTATTTCGAGTGCCGAAAAATAGCGTTGCTGCAATAGATGGGCCTGCTCGATAAAATCAAATGTCATGGTTAAATCAATATCGCCGTCTATTGCAGGACTGGCATCTTTTAAAGAAGCTATCGCGATTTTATAGTCACGGTAACGCTGAAACAATGCTGCAAGTTTAGCGTGCGCAGCGGCACTAAGGCCAAGTTTACTGGCTAATGTAGACAGTAGGTTTTCCAGTGAGGTTGCTTTATCTTGATGCTGCAAAATTATGTCGTCAAAATCCCAGCGAAGTGCTTGAGATAACCGCAGTGGCTGACCTAATGTGTCTTTGCCAATAGGCGCAGTTATCACTGTAGTTTCTGGTGTGAATAATGTTGAGTTAGACTCAAAGGTAGGTAATTTATCAGAGGCCAATAGCTCTGCTTGGTGTTTATGCATCAATGATGCGGTCAATAGCACTATAAAAAGGGCGAGCAAAAGTATGCCCACCCATAATCGCGGATTTTGAGCGAGTGAAAATCCACTTTTCATCTTGTTTATAAACCTAATTGCTGTAAACGATTAAGATGCTGGCGATATAAGGTTTCTGGATTAGTTTCAAACCAACTAACTAGCCCCAAGGTTTGGTTGACTTCATCTAAGTGGTTCATTTTATAATTGTCTTTAATCACTTTACCTAGATGAGAACTACAGCCAGAGACAAGGCCGTCGCTAGGTTCACCAAAAACTAAGCTGGTTAAGCTCAGTGGGTAATCCGATGGATCAACAACATGCGTTAATGGGCTGGTACCTGACCAAGAAAAATAATACACACCATTGTTTGCTCGTTGTTGGCCCTGACCACAATATTGGCTCGGAATACCTTCAGGATAAGCTTGGTTAAATGCAATAGAGCCCCGGGTGGTGAGTGATGTCATCGCTGCGATGCTATCTGTCGGCAGGCCGTTATTGCCTGATATGCCAGAAATAATGCCGGCTAACAAATTAATACCTTGTTGCGCCAGATATTCTGTATTGGAGTTTGCGGGAATGATCCCACGTGCTAAGTCGGCCACACGGCTACCCCAGTTAACACCCCCAATTGACGTTACCGAAGCCACCATTTCTGGACTGACACTGGCGACATAGCGAATTGTTGGACCGCCATGGCTATGGCCAATCAAGTTAACTTTTTTTGCCCCTGTTTGTGCTAGTACGGCTTGAACAAAAGTACGTAACTGCTCCCCTCTGACTTCGCTTGAGTTGGCCGGTGACACGCTAGCAACAAAAACTTGAGCGCCTTGCTGACGTAAGGTTTGCGGTATTCTGTAAAAATAATCTACCCCCCAAATATCATCAAAACCAAATAAACCGTGAACGAGCACCACAGGGTATTTTGTTCCTTGAGCATAGGCTTGCTGTGGCGCAAGTGACAATAGCGTAATACCGGCTAAAAATAATGCGCTAAGTGTTGCGGATTTAACCTGAGATGCCTTTATTAATATTTTTAACACACTGGTTTTCATCATTTATCCTCCCCAAAGGTGCAATGATGTATTGCATAAAATGTTTAAGCCTTGTTGGATCCCGATTCTTTGTAATGCTTGATCGAGTAAATTAGTATTAACGTATGTTTAACAACTAAACAAGGGTTAACATTTGTACAGCTGGGCAAGGGAGCCCAGGTTTTTTGCTGTTTAAAACAAGGCTATGGGTTGGTTCCTATGTGTCATCTTCATTATTGATGTTTTTAATACGACAGTATGCTGCGGTTACTTTTTTTGATAATGCGAAATAAAAATCTAATGAGTATGCAGGCATTTTTGAGGCGGCAATATTCGATGGGATTAACAAAACCCAGTCTTATGTTGTGAAGCAATAAGGGCTATTTTGCGAAACCTCGCACTTTATCGCTGATAAATGAATGCATTGGCTAAGCTACGGCTCTGTTGTATCGGGCCTTAGAATAAAAACGCAGCCTATATGGCTGCGCTTAATCATTTACCTATAATGGCTAATACCTACTGGCACGATGCGCCATATAGCTCACTTGCCCAGCCGCTATTATCAATAAAAGGATTACGATTTTTCTGCCATTCGAAGATACGGTTATTTCGGCGGCGTTCCCAGTCACTGACGGGATCTTGCAGGTGCCAACTTAACAAGGTACACAGATCGCCCAATAACGCAGCGCCAGTATTGGTTGTGCCATTTGCGATGCTTAAATCAGGCGTGCCGCTGTTATCATTGCCTTCATAACGCACATCCATATAAAAGATCATTCGCGCCACATCGCCTTTCACTTCATCCATTGGCTCAAAGCTATCAGCATCGGTATGGTTGCCTGGTGCTTCTGATATTTCGCTGCCACCCACATCAAAATCTTTGTTACCACGGCTGCTGTTAACAGAGACATCGGCTGGTCGAAGATGATGTAAATCTGTATAGGCATACTGACTGCTGTCAGGAAATCCATGACTTTTAGCCCAAACGTGTTCACGATTCCATGCATCTTGTGAGTTACTCATACCTGCACGATTGGTTTTGGGTTCTGAACGGCCGGTATACAATAAAATGACATTGTTACTATTGGCTGGGTCTTCGTCGGCATAACCCAATCCATCCCATACTTGACTATAACTAAAGCGCGTATGGCCTTTAATTATCTGATTCAGACTCGCTTTAAGTGCTGCACCAGATTGGCCAATGGCAGCAGCATAGTAGGTGTTGAACGCATAACTGCCGTTATCTCCAGCGGATCCGTCTCCCTCACCAGTGCCTGTGCCACCACCCGTATCCGTGTTAACGGTATAATTAAGTACAAGGCTGACGCCACTAAAGGCAGCATAAGATTGAAGGTTAATGTAGTAACGTCCTGCAACAGGGTTACTAATAGGGCACTGCTCATTATTACCTGACATATAAGGCGCGCAATCATATTCACTTGATGTCGGTTCGCTACCTTGGCGCACATAAAGATCGGCATCTCCACTGCCGCCGCTCATGGTCACCGTCACTTGAGTGGCATTAGCAGGAAGGTCGGCAAGGTATTTTAGTGTTTGGCCTGTACTGGCAGTTAAATTAGTTTTAGCTTGACCATTACCGAGTTGATTATCGCTAACGCCGCCAGTACCACCACAATTAGTGGTCAGTGAACCTGTGCTTGGTGTCCCTGGAGTATTACTTGCGTTCCAATCGGCTGCTGATTTAGTGTTGAGTACCGTGGTGCGATATAACGACACATCTTGAACATTTAAAGACCAGCCAGAAATGCCGCCTTCCCAAGCTACGACATCTATTTCTTGGGCACCTTTATTTAAGCGCACAAAATCGCCAGAGTTACCTAATGCTAAGGGCATCCCAGACAAATCGGGTAACAGATTAAATAAGTTATTAAAACCGGCAGAGTTTGCTGCTACGGTGAAGTACTCTCCAGAGGCTAAACTGCCTTGCAAGTTATAGCTGCTGCCGTTATCGCTAATTTGATATTGGCTCAGGTCGATAACATCACATCCAGCATTAAACAGCTCAACATACTCTTCAGTGCTGTCATTATTCGGTGTGTCATACAGAACTTCACTAATGAGCAAGTTAGCATTTACATTGAATGCTAATCCCGTCAAAAGTGCAGCGATAGATAGTTTTGATATTGTCATTACTCATGTGCTCTTATGTTTATAGTTTTATTCAGCGCTTAAATGAACTGACTCCCAAAGACTTAATTCACCTTGATGAATTAAATCACACTTATAAAGTATGATAATAAACTGTTGTTACAGTTTAAATTCTTTTAAATACAATATTGTAACAATTAGGGTGGGTCAATGAACGGATCCCATTGTATGGACAACAGTCTTACTTGAGCTTAATGGCTGCAATGTGCAATTGTGGATTACACGGGCGCTGGACTTGATAACTATGGGGAGATGCAAGCGTATTCGGATGGATCATTGAGTGCAGGTTTACAGTTATCTATTGCAGTAATATCACTTGTTTTGTCGCATTTCTTGTAGCGAAGCGTCCAAAACAGCTTGAGGATTAAACTTAGATAGACCGTTATTAATAATCTCTAACCACTTTTTCCCTTGCTGATTATTCTCGAATGCAACATGCAAGCTCTTAGATTCTAATATTTTTTCATTAATTTGCAGCAGATCCGCAATTTCTGCAATTTGAGGGTCTGACTTTAGAAAATCGTACACATTAACGTCAATTATAATCGCGTTAATACGACCCGCAGCGAGTTTCAAGATGTTTTGTTTATCATTTCTTGCGGTTTCAATTTTTTGACTGCCATCTAATATCATCGCATCAATTTCAACCGTATTGAGATAGCCAGTGATGACACCTAAGGTGTAATTATTTAAGTCACTCACGTTATGCCAAGCTATGGGATCTGTTTTTCGTTGAAGTAACCCTAACGAACTATGTCCTAAAGAGTCAGACAGCAAAAATTCATCTGTGGCCGTATCATATTCAGGAAAGTATCCCGCGGCATAGCCCATCTTCACCATTCTTATAGCCCGATTCCAAGGTAAAACCGTGATCCTAAGTTTATGACCTTCATTGTTTAATGCATGTTCTACTATCTGGCTCGTAATGCCTTTATTGATTAAACGAGATCCCGTGAATGGCGGCCATTCAAGAGTTGAGAGTTCAAGGGTGTCTGATATAGCGTTATACGACATGACTAACGTGAGTAATGTACTTAAGCATAATATGTTTCGCCTAGCTTTTAACACAGAGATCATGTTTTCCCTTTTATTTCTTATTTTTATTAATCAATACTTTAGAGTATTTTTTTGGAGTCTGCAAAACAGTTAATACAAGCAGTAGAGTAAAGTATAGACGTGGATAGTGACTGGAGTATGAAATATGGCGCAATTAACTATCACAATAATGCATATTTACATTTTATTGGCTAGCCTATATTTCTTTTAGGTATATGGTTAGATTTAAATGTTATTGACCTGGTGTGACTTTTTATACTAAAGCAAGTGCAAAATTAAGCCGTTCTGATATCTTTCGCGCCACAGAAGTCGGTGATTGTATGGCAGATATTGTGCAGCAATTACCACTTTGAAAAATGCACTTTAACGCTTTTTATTTTGGGTTGCCTATCTATGGTTAGCTTACTGAGTTGTCGCACTTCGGTCTCTTCTCACACTGTAATAAAAGGGCTGACGCGTTTGTCGTTAGCCATTGCCGCAGGGCTTTGTTTTACCCTTGCTGCACAAGAATCAAACTCGTCTACTACTGTCCCTTCATCGCCTAGCGTGACCATACCGCTTCAGACTTACACAGATGAAACGGTGACCGTTAAACCACAAAATACCTTAGATACACAAACTAAAGTGCGTTTTGCGAAAACGGCTAATTTTGATGCCGATTCTGTGGTTAAAATCGCGCGCCGATTATCCCAAACTGCCTATGTGGATCTTAAGGATCCACTGCCAGCTGGTTTAGCTAAAATTTCTTACGATGAATATCGAGATATTCGTTTTAAGCCAGAAGCGTCTATTTGGAAAGCCGAAGGCTTACCCTATCAAATGCAATTATTTCATCGGGGCTTTTATTTCCAAGATTTGATTGAAATTGCCTTAGTTGAAGGCAATCAAGCCACTCATTTAGCCTATAACTCAGAATTTTTTAGTGCAGGCGACGTGCTTAGCCAAAAATTACCCACCCAAGATATTGGCTATTCAGGTTTACGTATCCATTATCCGTTGAATAACCCGGCATATTTTGACGAGCTTATGGTATTTCAAGGCGCGAGTTATTTCCGTGCATTGGGTAAAGGCAGCGATTACGGCTTGTCTTCAAGAGGTTTAGCGTTAAATACAGCCGAGCCTGAAGGTGAAGAGTTTCCGATATTTCGCGCTTTTTGGGTTGAACGCCCAAACACCGACAGTAACTTAATCGTGGTACATGCCTTGCTGGACAGTCCTAGCGTAGCAGGGGCATATCGCTTTTCAGTTAGACCGGGCGATAACACCCATATCGATGTGGAAGCGACTTTATTTCCTCGAGTGGATTTAGTTAAAGTCGGCTTAGCGCCTAGTACCAGTATGTTTTTACATTCTATGAATGGTCGTCAAAACACCGATGATTTCAGACCAGAAGTGCATGATTCTGATGCGCTATTAATCTTAAATGGTCGCGGTGAGCGTTTATGGCGTCCGCTAGCCAATCCAAAGCAATTGCAGGTGAGTGCTTTTATGGACAACTCGCCGCAAGGGTTTGGTTTAATTCAGCGTGAACGTAGTTTTGATGCCTACCAAGATCTCGAAGCCCATTATGAGCGTCGCCCAAGTTTATGGGTTGAGCCGGTCGGTAATTGGGGCGCGGGTGAGGTGGTGTTAACCGAAATTCCAACCGACTCTGAAATTCATGACAACATCGTCAGCTACTGGAAGCCTAAACAACCTATCGCAGCCGGTAGTGAGTTTCATTTTACCTATCGGTTAATTTGGGGTAACGAGCCTGAAGTTGACGACGGCACAGTGATTGTGGCGCGTACCGCCAGTGGCCGCGCTGAAATCGCTAAAGCTACACCGAGACGTTTGTTCGTTATCGACTATCAAGTAAAAGAAGGTAATAACGATGAAATCCCAGTGGCACAAGTGCAGAGTTCTGCAGGCGTAGTCACCAATGTGGTGGTATCTCGTCAGCCTAAAACCAACGGTTACCGTTTAGCCTTTGAAATGGACCCACAAGATGCTGAATTGATTGAGCTTCGTGCTGAGCTGAAGTTTACTGGCCCACGTGATGTCGAAACCTGGCTTTATCGTTGGACTCTTTAAACATGAACATGATGCAAGCAGAGGCTGATATTAGCGCCGTCGACCCTATATTGGTCGGTGGTGCAGCCATGCCGCTAGAGCGACCAAGCCCAATGGAAGCGCAAAGTTTACGTGCGTTATCCGAAGGTATGCCACGTAAAAGTATTATTGCCAATGGCGTAAAGTCAGTCACTTTACGTCGCCTGTTAGTGGTTGGCAGCGCCTTTATCATGTCGATAATGGCTATTTACGAGATGGTGTCGGTATTTAATGTCGGCGGAGTAACGCCGCTGGAATACATTGTTTTGGTCTTGTTTGCGGTTAACTTTTGTTGGATTGCTTTGGCATTTAGCGGCGGCATAGCTGGCTTTATTATACTACTCAAAAAACCGTCTACAGAAACTGCAGAAAGTATAAAACTGCATACCCGCACCGCAATATTAATGCCGACTTATAACGAGTCACCCGATCGCGTTTTTGCCGCGGTTGAAGTGATGGCCATGGCCTTGGTTGCGTCGGGCGAAAGCCATGCGTTTGATTGGTTTATATTAAGCGACACTACTGACCCTGATATTGCGTTGGCAGAAGAACAGGCATTTTTAATCTTGCGCCATCAAGTCAGCAAAGATGCGCGGGTGTATTACCGCCGTCGGCGTAAAAATGATGCCCGTAAAGCCGGTAATGTGGCCGATTTTTGCAAACGCTGGGGCGCCAGATACGACCATATTTTGGTGTTAGATGCTGACAGCTTAATGGAAACCCACACTATCGTCAGTTTGGCGAGACGTATGCAGGCAGACCCTGATGCTGGGCTTATCCAAACCATTCCGTATTTAATCAATGGCAATACCCTAATGGCGCGATTACAGCAATTTGCCGCGCGTATTTATGGCCCGGTTATTGGTACGGGGTTATCTTGGTGGACCCATAAAGAAGGCAACTTTTGGGGCCACAATGCCATCATTCGTACTCAGGCTTTTATGAGCGCCGCTGGGTTGCCCAATCTTGCAGGAAGGCCGCCATTTGGTGGTCATATCATGAGCCACGACTTTGTTGAAGCGGCTTTGATTCGACGGGCTGGTTGGAGCGTGGTCATTGCCGCAGATCTTCCTGGCTCTTATGAAGAATGTCCTCCGTCTATTGTCGATTTAGCGGTGCGCGATCGTCGTTGGTGCCAAGGTAATTTACAACACTCACGAGTGTTGTTTAGTAAAGGATTACATTGGGTTAGCCGTTTACATTTACTCACAGGGATCATGGCGTATTTGTCATCGCCTTTTTGGTTAATGTTGATTTTGTCAGGCTTAATGTTGGCATTACAAGCGCACTTTATTCGCCCCGAGTACTTTACGGATCAATTCTCCTTATTTCCCACTTGGCCGGTGATGGACTCAGACCGTGCACTGCGGTTGTTTTATATCACCATGGGCATATTGTTTGGTCCTAAAATTCTTGGGATCATATTGTTACTGAAAAATAGCTCCATGAGTAAGCAGCTCGGTGGCAGAGGTAAAGCCATGATTAGCGTCGTGGTTGAAGTGATATTGTCGGCACTGATTGCGCCGATAATGATGCTGATCCACTGCGGTGCGGTAATGTCTATTTTAGCCGGACGCGACAGCGGTTGGGCACCACAACGACGTGATGATGGCAGTTTACCCTGGCTAACACTGATTTACCGCCATCGTTGGCACATGTTAATTGGGGCGCTATTAGGTTATGCCGCTGTGCTTGATTCGCTGACCTTGTTAGCTTGGATGAGCCCTGCGTTAATTGGTTTGTGGCTGGCGGTTCCGCTTTCGGCCATGACAGGCTCTGAAGGTTTTGGTTTATGGGTAAAGCGTTTAGCCATACTGGCAACACCTGAAGAAGTGTGTGCGCCCAAGCTAAGCCTAGATTCACAACTACGCCGTAACGAATACGTTAGCGCTATTGCGCAGCCGTGGACCTTATCAAAACTGCTGCAAGACCCAGAGTTAATGGATCTTCATTTAGCCGTTATCGATAAAAGGCCTCATCGTTTACCTGGTTCTGCGGTTGAGTCCCTGGAAGCGATTACCCGAGTTAAGGTGCAAGAAGCGCAATGCCAGCACAACATTGCCAGTTTGTTTACCCGTCAAGAATTGGCGTATTTACTGGGCAATCCTTTATTGCTTAAACAGTTACAAAAGCTACCAGAGCAGTATGTCACCGAAGGAATCGTGTCTTTCTGTTAGGTGAGAGTGTGATTTACGGTTGATGTGAAAAAAGCCCTGCCGGTTTATATCGACAGGGCTTTGGTGTTTCTGGGGGCTTATATCAAAACAGTGCGCACTTAAGCTTACAATGACAATAGATGATTATGTGATCGTTATAGATTGTTAGCTGATTATTTATCAGTCATAATTTTAGTCACTAACGTTAACCCGTGACTTTCATCCGTGACGTTAATCCGTAATCATAATCAATTACTTATCAATGGTGTGCACTTATATAGCTTATGGCTTTTGATCCTTCATCAAGTCCACATAATCCATGCTCACGCAGTCGCGATAGATTGTCGTGGCTGAGGTGTACCTTGCGCCGCAGCCAGCAAGAAGCGGTGGCATCGTCAACCATGACAGCCACCAGTGACAACTTTTTTAATGCGTATGCGATTTTCTTAGGGGCAAGCCTAGGGCAAATGGGTTGGGTAACCGGTTTACCTCAGCTGTTTGGCGCGATAGCACAACTGTTATCCGTGTGGTTAGCGAGTCATTTTAGTCGCCGACAATTCATTGTTGTGTGTGCAGTATTGCAAGCGGTAGTGGTGCTAGGCATGGGCGCGCTCGCGGCGTTTAGGCCTGATAATGCGGTGTGGTTATTCATTGGCTTAGCGGTGTTCTATCAAGGGTTTATTAATCTGATTCAGCCACATTGGCGTGCTTGGATGGGCATGATAGTGCCACAGCGTCGTCGCGGCGCCTTTTTTGCTTCGCGCACCCGCTTAACCATGATGGCGTCACTAAGCATATTTTTTGTTGGCGGCGGCATCTTAACCTTAACCGACTCAGTGCAGATGGCATGGCTTGGTTTTAGTTTACTGTTTTCGATTGCGGCTATGGGGCGGTTTGTATCGGCGTGGTTATTGTTGCAAATGCACGACCCAGAACCGAGGGTGGCGAAAGCATCTGGGGTATTTGCCCAAACCTTGTATAACTTTGGTCAAGCATGGAAAGATAAAACCTTTAGGCATTACAGTTTATTTGTTGCTGGTATGCAGTGCATGGTCGCGATATCAGCACCGTTTTTTGCGGTATATATGCTCGAAGGCTTGCTCTTTACCTACTTCGAATTTGTGTTAAGCAGCGTAGCGTCTATTTTGACTCAGTTCATCACCTTGCGCTTTTGGGGGCGCTTTAGCGACCTATATGGCAATCGTCTGGTGATGATCATTACCAGCTGCTTAATTCCCAGTTTGCCGTTGCTGTGGTTATTCTCGGAAAATTATTTATACATTCTCGCCATTCAAGCTTTTTCGGGTTTTGCTTGGAGTGGCTTTACTTTAAGCACTGCTAATTACCTTTACGATATTCGACCCTTTCGCAGTGACTTTGCCATCTATGCCGCCTTACAAGCTGCATTAAGCGCCGGATTTGTGTTTGTGGGAGCCATGGTCGGCGGCTCCATTGCCTCATATTCGGAAGTGTTTTTAGTTTGGTCTGGTTTGGATACTTGGTTAAGCAGCCCAATATTTGTGGTGTTTATCGTATCAACTACCATGCGATCGCTGGTGGCATTGTGGTTTATTCCGCGCTCGGTCGAACCCAAAATTCGCCCTAGACCTCAACTGCTGACACTTATTTTCCGTATCCGTGGTTTTAATGCCATATCGGGTGTGAGCTTAGATTGGCTAACCGTTGCCAAGAAAAAGCGCGATAAAGAGAAGTAATGACCAGCCGCAAACGGTTATAAAACCGTGGTTGATGCGCGAGTGGATCAGAGTGTATTGACGCGCTCACTTTTAATCGACAGCGTTACAGTCGGTAATCAAAAAACTTGCGCTTATCAGGCCCAGAAGCGTTAGCACTAATTTTATTTGGGTGTTTATACTCATCCCAACTGGCCACATTACGGCCCATATTTAACAGTGGAAAGCTCAACTGTGGAAATTCAGTGGTATTTGGCTTAGGTAAACCGATAAATTGCAACAGCGCAGCAAAGCTACCAGTCACACTAATATCAAGAGCAATAAAGTCATCTCGCTCAGTAAAATAGTCCAGCACTTGCTGCTGGTGGCGCAGATAGCAGGCTGTTAAATGGCTATCATCAAACACATCCTCAACCTGCCATATATCAAAGCAATGGTTAAAGCTGCGTTTCATCACCGGATGAAAACGACCCTTGTCTTTGTCTAAATGCACTAGCATTCTGCCCAGTAACATTTGCATCGACGGCAACCACTTATCTAACGGCCTATCTAAATAAACAAACTTAGCGTTGGGAAATAACCTATCTAACTGCTGATAGTCACTAAAACACGGCGCATCAGACACCGCATCGGCCAACATAAACGCCTGCTTAGTAAAGGCTTGGTGGGCAACGGTTAACCCTTGCTCAAGTAAGGCCACACTCACACTGGTTGTGCCGGTACATGGATTAGAAGGATTTATACTTAGCTGTATATGCTGTATATGCTGTTATTTATGTAACCCTGTATAAATTGGTTTTAAAAAGTATATGTATGTTAAATGTCTATTTAAGAATAAAAGCCGTGAAATATTGGACATTTGACTCTAGTGACCAATAAAAACTATGATCGGTCAACTTGTTCTTGCCCCAAAGCGTGCCACGGCTCTAAGATCAGCCCTTTGTTGTCTGATAATTTGAAATACAAAAATGTAATGGATACCAAAAAAGCAAGACCTGGCCATGAGGGATTTCAAAAATCGTTACGTGAATCAGACTTGCCTAGAGTGATTCACTAAGCTAAAAAAATAATGATACAGGCACACCAAAGCGCTGACTTAGTGCTTCTATGTGGTGTCGATTTAGCTTTTTTCCTCCTACGGTATTGAGTAACTTACTTACATTACTTTTTGAACCTAATTCAGGAAGATCTGCAACACCAAGACGATACTGGGACATAAGCGTTTTCAATACAGCTACACCACTGTCCAATTCGGCAATGGCTGCATTAAATTCAGCAAATTCATCAGTCTGTTCTTCCCATCGCTCAATGCTAAGTGACAACATTTCAATTAAAAAGTTGTTTGCATCGTAATCATCTATCAAGTCGTCCATTAATGCTAATGCTTGCTCGTAGTCGTCCTGAGTTTCAATGTGAGCAAGGTATGGCACTTTGGCCAATGCCTCTCTAATTTCAATACATGCAGTAGGTAGCATATAATTACTCCTTTGTTCGACTATAGTCTGCATGGCTAACCACGTGCTTCACATACATCCTGTTATCTCGGAACTCGATGAAGGCTATAATGCGTAGATTATTACCACCTACATCAATCACCCACCATTTATCTCGATATTTAAAGTTATCCAAAGACGGAAATACTTGCCGTAAATCATCAGGATTGGTGAATGTGCCACTGCGTAAGGTGCTGTATATTTGAACCAAGGCGTCCCTATCGTTAGGATACTTTTGGGCGGCATCATTAAATGGTTTTCTTGAAATAACGTGCACGGTCTTTTCCTGTTTTCGTCTTGGAAGATATATCACAAAAGTTTCCAAAAAGGAAACTTTTCAAATGCACGTATACGCATAACAGATATATTTAATAAGGAACTAATGAATCAGTCTGGCCCAGACTGGTTCACCCGTAGTAACCTGACATCCTATGCTCGCTTTTGGCTAGCACGCTTTTGTCGGATAGACGACACTTGTTACCAAGTGCCGCCCTCCTAAGAACCCAGCGTGCAACTTTCACTGCACTAGGCTCAAGCCTCCACAAAGGTATCGTTTGATACCCAGCAACTTATAAAGCAGTGAGAGCAGGTTCATTCCAAGCGTTACGAGCTTGCCTTTTCGATTTTCTCCTAGCCAAGTATTCTTGGTATTGAGGATCGAATGGTATAGCCGCACTTCGAATTTTCACATGCCTCTCAATAGGCACTTTGGCTATTTGGAATAGATTGAATTGGCAATCCATATCCTTGACCTTCTGCCAACCGTGAAATTGCCATTGGCCTTTTCGGTTGATGAAGTATTTAAGGGCTACCCAAGTCTTAGACTTTGTTGGGTGACGCCTTACTGCCCAGTGCCATAACGAATAGAATAGTTTGTGCCCAACATACCCGAATACTTGTTTAGCAACACAATGACGATAATAATTCGCCCACCCCCTTAGTTTCGGATTTATCAGTTTGATAAGGTCGTTAACAGGGATGGTTGCGTGCTTTTTGATGAGTTCGCGCAGGTTACTCAAGAACAACAGCGTGTTGGATTTACTCGGTTTAATGAGCAATTTTCCTTTGTACTTCCTATGATTGAACCCTAAGAAGTCAAAACCATTGCTGATGTGGGTAATATGCGTTTTCTCTTCGGAGAGTGTTAAGCCTCTTTCCGCTAAGAAATCAGCGATCAACGGTTTGATATCGTTCTCGAGCACTTCCTTTGAAGCGCAGGTGACGACGAAATCGTCGGCGTATCCAATAAAGTTGGCTCTAGCACCCTTTTTGAGTGCTGTAGACTTTATGCGCTGCTCAAGTCCAGCAAGAGTCATTAGCATCAAGGTTGGGGATATAACCCCCCCTTGTGGCGTGCCCTCATCAGTACGATAAAACAGCCCTTTGTCCATAAAACCAGACTTTAACCATTGTTCCAGCATACGTTTATCGATGGCGATGTTATCTATTAGCCATTGATGCCCGATTTTGTCGAAGCAGGATTTGATATCTCCCTCAAGAACCCATTGTGCTGATTTCTTTAGAGCCAAACATTTGAAGCACTGATCGACTGCGTCAGCAGTGCTACGATTTGGTCTAAATCCATAGCTGTTAGGGTCGGCAAGCGTCTCCGATATAGGCTCTAATGCAAGAAGGTGGAGCGCTTGTTGTGCTCTGTCTATCATGCATGGGATACCAAGAGGTCTGAGTTTGCCATTCTTTTTGGGGATATAGATACGCTTGAGTGGTTTGGCTTGATATGCCTTCCTGCTCAATTGATTTACTGCTTTCATGCGGCGGGTATCTGTATTCCAGATAACACCGTCTATTCCAGGCGTTTTACTGCCTTTATTTTGTGATACACGCTTAACAGCAAGAAGTTTTGCTGAACGCGAGTGAGTCAGTATCCACTGCAACGCTTTCGCTTTACCGTGTTTCCCTTCTCGTGTTGCCTTTGCAATACGCATCTGAAGCTTTAATACAGGCGGTTCAACAGATTTCCAGTCTATGGACTGCCATTGTTCGCTGTCAGGAGAGGCACTAATCTCTGTTGAAATCATCATTTGCGTTTCTCCTTGAATAAAGTTCTTCACATTATCTTGCAACGGGAGACCAGTCGGAAGTGGGCTCACTTTCGTGACCAGACACAAGTCTGTATCTGCATCGTTACAATGCAGCCTTTGCTTTTTCCAACCTCCTATACCTACATCACTATCGGCCAAATCAGCTTTCCCAAAGGGAGCGATATAGGCTTACCGTGTTCCGTATGTCGCGCAATGTCAGGTTAGATGCCCGCTATAGTGCGGAGAGCGTATTGATCACG
Organism: Shewanella vesiculosa; assembly: GCF_021560015.1. NCBI lineage: Bacteria > Pseudomonadati > Pseudomonadota > Gammaproteobacteria > Alteromonadales > Shewanellaceae > Shewanella > Shewanella vesiculosa. The sequence continues at coordinate 3,799,828 of NZ_CP073588.1, forward strand.
AAAGAGCATGGGGCAATCTCTTTCCAACTCTCATGCCTTTTGGCTACAGCGTATTAACCACTTCCGCTGTTTCATCACATAACGCACCTTGCGCGGATTCACTTATGTTCATCATACTGACTACCTAGCACTCACCCAATTTGTGGTTATCAGGAGGATCGTCCTCTCACGATTTAGATCCCAATTAGTCCATGACCAATCTTCGTTACATTGTCAGGCTCGCTACTTTATTCAGAGCCCTAGGTTCATCTGGTGATACAGATGGTTCACTCAAAAGCGGTGAACAGCGCTTCATACGACCTCACGTCGCACGCCCCATTATGATTTAGAACAATTACTCATTCGAACTTTGTGTTTCTGTGTTTGCCTCATATTTACTAATGCGGAAAGCAAAAGATAAGGCCCTAGTAACTTGTTTTGTAGTATGCCTTAAAGACTGTCAAGAGGACTTATGACCCCAGTATGATGGCCACCAATCACATGGGTATATATCTCGGTCGTTTTGACATCACTGTGTCCCAATAACTCTTGGATGGTACGAATGTCATGGCCTTTGAGTAATAAAGATGTTGCAAATGAATGGCGGAAAGTATGGGCGGTAACGCGCTTATCTATACCACAGTTAGTGGTAGCTTGCCTTAATGCACGTGAAAAAGCCGTTGGATGAATATGGTGTCTGCACACATAGTTGTCACTTGGGTGCATACAACGGCGGCTAGCAGGAAAGAGATATTGCCAATGAAACTTAGAGGCGTTACTGCGGTATTTTCTGATGAGAGAGATGGGCAATGAAGCAAGTCCAAAGCCATCTGACAAATCCGCCTCGTGGAGCTTTTTACCTGTTTCATTTGTGACTTTAGAACATCAATCAATCCGTTAGGTAGCATACAAACTCGATCTTTTTGCCCTTTACCTCGGTACACAAAGATAGATTTAGTGGTTAGATCAATATCTTTTACCCTAAGTTTTAAGGCTTCCTTTAATCTTAGCCCTGAGCCAAATAGGATGGCACCAATTAAATAGTGGTAGCCTGACAAATTGCTGATGATCAGTTTTGCTTCTTCGTTAGACAATACCTGCGGTATTCGTTTAGGGGCTTTTGCATAGGGAAATTGTAACTCATTGGGCTCAATTTTTAACACATGGCGACAAGCAAATACAATGGCACATAGAGCCTGTTTCTGGGTGCTCGCCGACACTTCGCACTCCACTGCTAAAAAACAGAGAAATTGTTCAATCAAAGCGGGGGGTTATATCAGCGCCATGACGAATATTGCAATGTCGAATGAAATAGCGGTTCCAATAGAGGTAGGATTTTTCTGTTTGATAGCTGTAATGGCGTACCCTGATCTCTGTCCGTATAGCCTCCAAAAATGTTAATTGCCCCATAACCGTTACCTTACCAATGTACTGTGTTTATATACAGTTATAGTTGAAGTTGAGATAATTGCTATGAAAAAGATGCATAAATCGTTGGATTGGCGCATCGATAATACTAACTGTTAAACATTAACTCATTATTATCAATAGTTTGTAATATATATAAAAGTGCTATGCAGACCTCGTAAACACCTATGCATCTTTTTTATCTGCTAAATTGTCATATTTAACCTGTATTTTTTGTTAAATAATATATTTACAACAAACACTTACAAGTGATATTTTGACGAAGAAACTTACAAGAAAGCAGGAGGTTATCCTGCTGCTAATCAATAAGCTGTTAGTTTACAAAGGGAGTTTGGTGGTGTTTGAGAGTATTGCGATCTATTCAGGATTAATTGCAACAGTCTGGATATTCATTGGTGTTAATGTAGCAAGTAGGTTTTATGCTGGTTACAGCCATTCAAAGCAATTTTGTAGTGAGTTAGGTGCGACTGGTAGCCCAACTGAAAAATTGTCTCCTTTAATTAATAATTATCCTCTTGGTTTTCTATTTTGCTTTTTCGGTTGGTATCTGGCTCAACTCTCAAATGTTTCAACTTTAGTGAATATTGCTGGTTGGTTAGTTATAGCTCATGGTGTTGGTACATGGGTCGCCGGTTACTTCCCAATGGACGCCGATCCATTTACTAAGAATCCAACTTTTAATTGTAAGGTACATTCTTGGGCAGGTTTTATCATGTTGCTTTCATTAGTTGTAGCACCAATATTAATTGCTATCAGTCCAACAACTGAAATTATTCCATTATATTTCCGCATTTTTTCATTGATTTCTGTTGTCGCTGCTGTTTATTTTCTTTTCGCAATGGCTAAAGCTGTAAAATCCCAAAGCAATCCTGGCATCCATCAGCGTATTTCATATGGCTTTCAGCTAATTTGGCTAAGTGCTTTTTCACTAGTATTGGCGTAATTGTAAACTAACAAGCAAATTAATCAGGACAAATAACAGTTGGTTTTTGCTCCTGCGTCGCTTATTTTAACCAACTGATATTTGCGCATTATTTGGGCGTTGAGGCTGTAGAATTTCTCCAAAAATGACGTTTCAACGTCTTTTTCATAAATAAAGCAACTTGGTTGTTTTTTGAGCTTGTAGGGTGTCGATGCCTGTGATCTAATAGATATTATTCACCTACAGTAAATTGTTATGGCCAACTACAAGCCTGACTTATCCTGCCAAAGTAAATTCATTCCCATCAATTTTTCAGAGCAAATTTTGCCTGGCACATTCGAGTATGCCCTTTGTTATATTATCGAAAATAAACTCGATTTATCGGGGTTTGATGCTTGGTATCACAATGATAAAACGGGGGCGGCAGCGTATTCACCAGCAGTGATGCTCAAAATTATTTTACTCGGGTATGCGCATGGGTTAATTAGCAGTCGACGCATTGCTAAGGCGTGTGAAAACAATATTTTGTTCATGAGCGTGTCGGGTGATGTACAGCCACATTACACATCGATAGCGGGTTTTGTGGCTAAAATGCATGAACAAATAGAACCCTTATTTACTCAAGTGCTGCTGATTTGTGATGAAGAAGGGCTCATTGGCCGCAATATGTTTGCCATCGATGGTTGTAAGTTAAAGTCAAATGCGAGCAAAGAATGGAGTGGTACATTTGATGAACTTGGCCGTAAAAAAGCAAAACTAGAACGGGCAAGTAAACGCATTATTGAGCGTCATCAAGCGCAAGATGGGTTGAGTGAAGAACTCGTCACACAAGACTTAAACCAAAAAGAAAGTTAGATAAAAGTGCGGATAAAATCACGGCATTCCTCGCATCACACCAAGAAAAATAGGCAGCCAAGGTAAGCCTGTGAAAAGCAATATCACCGACCCTGACAGTGCAAAGATGACCACATCCAAGGGCACCATTCAAGGCTACAATGGTATTGCGATAAACGATGATAAACATCAAATTATCTTACAAGCACAAACGTGGGGTTCGGTCGGTGAGCAGCAAACACTCCAGCCAGCAGTCACGCAATTAAAACAACAACTCGATAAGCTCAATCCTGTTAACCCCTCAAGCGAGCACACCATAAAATTTACCGCAGACAGTGGCTTTAACAGTGAAGCTAATCTGGCATTTATGGCACAAAGTGGCTTTGATACCTACATCGCAGACAATCAATTTAGAAAACGAAACCCGTTGTTTCAAGAAAGTGAAACTTACGAAACCGAGCAAGAAAAACGCAGATTAAAACGACGTAATGGCAAGCCTCGATTGTTTACTTCAGATGATTTTCATTATGACGAAGCAACGCAAACTTGCCGATGTCCCGCAGGCAATGAAATGTGGCGAAGCGGTATTAATGTCAAAAGTTATCACCAAGAATACACTCGATTTTGCGGTTATTTAAAAGATTGTAAAACTTGTCCGTTGCAACAGCAATGCATGCGAAAACCGCCGATAAAAACGGGTCGGCAAGTGCAGTTTAAAAATGATGCCTCACGGAAAAAAACTGAGTTACACCGACAAAATGAAAGTGAAAATAGACAGCCCAATGGGGCGGCGGCAATATAGCAAACGACTGGGCTGTATCGAACCGGTATTTGGCAATATTACGGTCAACAAAGGGATGAATAAATTGACCTTACGTGGCCAAGCCAAAGTGAATGCCCAGTGGCAACTGTACTGTCTTGTTCATAACATAGAAAAGTTGCAACAAGCGATGCACTAAGAAGGGGTAAGCCCTTTTTACCTCAAAAAACGCTTCAAACCCGCCTCAATCCCCCCCTAAAGCGCACTAAAAAAACCAACAAAACTGCATGTTAAATAATAATCTAAACAACACTAAATAATTGAATCAAAATATAAACTCAGATATTGTTTATTCATTAATCAAAATAAATTTAAAAACGAGTAATTCTACAGGCTCGTTAGCTGAAAAATATATCGAGGTAATAAATGACACACCATGAAATGCATAGATCTCATAGAGTAGGCTGGTTGCGAGCGGCAGTTTTAGGGGCCAATGATGGTATCGTATCTACAGCTAGCCTTATTATTGGTGTGGCGGCAGCAAGCTCATCACAGGAAAGCATTCTTTTAGCTGGTATTGCTGGCCTAGTTGCAGGTGCGATGTCAATGGCAGCAGGTGAGTACGTATCTGTAAGCTCTCAGTCAGATACAGAAAGTGCTGACCTTGCACTAGAAAAAAAATCATTAGCCAATAATTTTGAGTTTGAAAAAGATGAACTCGCAAAAATATACGAAAATAGAGGGCTCGAACCTGTATTAGCAGAAAAAGTAGCTGAACAGTTAATGGCGCATGATGCTTTAGGGGCGCATGCCAGAGATGAAATAGGTATATCAGAAACAGTTAGCGCTCAGCCAGTTCAAGCTGCTTTTTATTCGGCTGGTACATTTACAGTAGGAGCTGCGCTTCCACTATTAGTGGCTTGGGTTATTCCTGGAAACTTATTAATAACAGCTGTTTCTGTGTTATCTCTAGTATTTTTAGCAGTTCTTGGCGGACTTGCAGCTCGTGCTGGTGGAGCATCAATTGCTGTTGGTGCCTTTAGAGTAACTTTTTGGGGAGCTCTTGCCATGGGTTTAACTGCAGTAGTAGGTAGTGTCTTTGGCGTCGTTGCTTAATAAGTAATTAGCCAATGGCGCTATATCATCTAAATTCAGCTAACAAACAGCTCCACCGGACTCTGTAATGTTTGCACCTTTCCTGCAAAAACACGCAGCAAAGTCGCCAACATCACATCGCGCGGTGAGCTGGGCGTTATATTTCAATCGAGGTGTGTCGGTGAAGTCGAAGATTTGGATTCTAGTAATTTCATTGTTTTTTGTTAGCCCCTTGATGGCTAAGAGTGAGATGAACCCAAGAGTTTCAGCTATAAAAAGCAACTTAATCTATGAGGGAACCTTTGTAGAGGCCGAAGTGATTGGACTGATCGTAAAGAGTGGTAATGATGCTTTTACGATTATGCTTGATAGCGATAATCAAATTTGGTTTGACGATTCATTTGTAATGTCCAATGAAGAAAAAAAGCATGTGGCCCCTTATTTAGTAAGGATATTCGAAGAGGCAACTGATCCGCAGCAAAAAGCTGCAATAGCAACAATATTAAAGGCTATGCTATGAAATATAACAAGTTGGGGTTCTGGGGATTTCCCCCTCTAAAAAGACATAATCCTCTGTAGACCACACTAATAAATGGCTGTGGAGGTAGGTTACTACTTATAAGTGTGGCAAATTAGGTAGATATCGTACATTTTAATACGGAACAGCCCTGATATGGCCATCAAAAACGAAATTTCTATTCTCACGAGAGCAGAACAGGCAGATCTTTATTCCCCACCCATTTTTTCAATCGAAGAACAACGTCTGTATTTTTCTCTGAACGATGGGGAATTGGCAGTTTTTCGGTCAATTCGTCTCAGAGCTCATAGATGTTACTTTGTCGCGATTTTGGGATACTTTAAATCAAAGCCCGTCATCCTAGATATCGCTTACTCGCAGGTTTCTAAGGATTTAATGTTCATCAGTAAAGAGCTGCTTGGCGGCAAGGGGCTCAGACCATTCACTCCCTCACAAAAACAAAAAGATCGACTCTACGCAAAAGTATTAGACCTTGCTGGTTATCACAAATGGGACGAAAGTCAGCACTTCAATTCTCTTTTCGACCACCTTGTTCAGGTGGGCAATGCCTGGCTGGAGCCGCGTTACCTCTTTGATACTGCTATTGAATTCCTAGCCAGTCACAGCATTGCTATCCCCAGGTATACCGTACTCCAGAGACTGATAAGCAGAACAATGCAGCAGGTCAGAAAAGACCTGGCGCACCAACTTAATCAACTCACCAGTCCTGAACTTCACGTCTTTCTGGACAGCATAACAGCCATTGATGACGGACTAAGCCTGAACCAGCTCAGAGGCGGTGCAAAAAGTCTGACCGTACCTGAGCTTAAAAAGAGCTTGCCCTTTATCATCAGTTAGCGCCATGGCGCACGCAAATCAATGGCGTTATCGATGGGCTTAATCTGTCTCTTAAAAATCGACAACACTTCGGTGAGCTCATCAACTATTACGGCAGTAAACTCAAACGATTCAAACGCGCACAGCAGCATCTATGGTTGCTATGTCACCTGACAGAGCGGATACAACTGGCACTGGAACGGTTAACTGATGGGTTCATTTACCATATCCGCAAGCAACAAGAAGCTGCCAACACCTTTGCACAACAAGCAGTGTTCCTGTCCTGGCAGTCAGCCGCGGACAATGTCACAAAAGCGGCAGAGTTACTGCATCTGTTTGTGGATGAGAACATTGATGATAATCAACCCTTCTCAGTAGTCAGACAACAGGCATTGAAGGTCATGAATGACAGGGATATCCAGACCCTCTGCCTTTACCTGAAAAAACAGAAACGGACCGTGGAAGAGTACCAGTGGCAACATTACGATGAACAATGCAATCTCCTGAAGCAACTGTTAAGGCAGGTGTTCTTGTGCCTTGATTGTGAGGCCGGTAAGGCTCAGAAGCCGTCGTCGCCCAACTTCAACAGATTCAGACGGAAATCGCATCCGGTGGACCACTGAAGACGATGGATACGTCGCTCATCCCGAAAAAGCACCTCCCATGGTTGGTTAAACAGGATAACGTTAACCCGCAACGTTACGAATGGCTGCTCTACCGCCAGTTGACTTCGCGACTGAACGGACGCATTTATTTGCCAAATGTTACCAAATACCGCGCACTGGAAGACGACCTGATCCCCCCAGACATCGCAGGATACCTTGCTGGCCTCATCAACACTGGACAGACTAAAACAGCCCGCAGAGTTATTGTTACAGGAGCAACAACACCGGCTGGAAAGTGCGCTCAAAGACGTTGCTCTCCATATTGATGAGGGAGACAATCGAAATGTGATCATGAAAAAATCGTACCGGTACCCGCTGGCGTCTGCCGACCAAAAGCGCTACATCTCTGGTCAACAATCCCTTTTTTAAGCGAATGCAACCGGTCGATATCGCGGATGTACTGCGGTATGTAGAGCGCGAAACCGGGTTCATGAAATGTCTGACTCATGTACTTCCGATACAAAAACAAGGGTTCACTCATCAGGATGATTTACTGGCCATTCTGATTGCCAACGCCACTCACCGTGGTGTGTATGGCATGGCGCAGATCTCCGATCGAAGCTATGAACACCTGAGTACGGTGCAGGCCAACTATATCCGGCCTGAAACGCTGCATGATGCCAGCGATGTGATCAATAATGCGGTTGCAGCGCTACCCATCTTCCGCCACTACCATATTCAGGAGGACCAGTTGCATGCCAGTGCGGATGGTCAGAAATTCGAAACCCATCTGGAAACCTTTAAAACCCGGTACTCCTCTAAGTATTTCGGCACCAATAAAGGGATCACGGCCATGACACTGGTAGCCAACCACAGCGCCCTCAATGCTCGGATCATCGGTTCCAACGAGCACGAATCACACTATATTTATGACCTGTTACAATCCAACAGCAGTGATATCAAACCTGACGTACTCTCGACAGATACACACGGTGTCAATCATGTTAACTTCGCCTTACTGGATCTATGCGGTTACAGTTTTGCACCGCGATACGCGCAGTTCAGTAGTGTCATCAACGATCTGTTTGACGTAACTGAAAATGAACATGGCGGCACCAACCTTGCCCTGAAAAAGCCCATCAGGACGAATGTCATCGAAACGGGATGGCAGGATATTAGGCGCATTGTTCTGTCACTTCAGACAAAGCGAACGACACAGGCAATGCTGGTAAGAAAGTTGTCTGGTTATCCTTCGGGGCACCCGACATTACAGGCGCTGACGGAGTATAATCGACTGGTCAAAGCGCAATATTTACTGGATTACATAGACAATGCCAGTTTGCGGCAGTACGTTCAGCGTGCTCTTAACCGGGGAGAAGCGTGGCACTTCCTGAGACGGGCTATTGCGTCGGTAAATGGCGATCAGTTCCGAGGCAAAAACGAGTCTGAAATCGCTATCTGGAATGAATGTGCAAGATTGCTTGCCAACGCGATCATCTACTTCAACTCCGCGATACTGAGTCATCTGCTGGAACACTTTGAAGCGAGAGGAGATGAAGAGAAAGCGGGTATCACTCGTTCTGTTTCGCCCGTTGCGTGGCAAAATATCAACTTAAGCGGAACGTATAACTTCACTAATACTGGGAAATTGCCCGATATTGGCGAAATAACGAGGCCGATAGTGGATGATTAGGCTCCAAACTGAAAGTAAACCACCTCCGCAGCCATTTATTGGTGTAGTCTACAGAGGATTATGTCTTTTTTAGAGGGGGAAATCCCCAGAACCCCTACATGCGTTAAATATCAGCACAGATATGTCATTGCCTGAAAAAGCGCCATCACCACTATTTGTTATGCAAGAGGAAGAGTAAATGTCAAATAATAACCATACGCACAGCCATGCACATAACCATGACGGAAAATTAAGCATGGCAGTATTTATCAATATTTTACTTACTGTGGCCCAAGTTATCGGCGGGGTTTTATCAGGTAGTTTATCCTTGATTGCTGATGCGCTTCATAACCTCAGTGATGCAGGCGCTATCGTTATTGCGATTGTTGCGAGAAAAATTGCAAGAAAACCCGCTAATAGCCAAATGACTTTTGGTTTTAAACGGGCTGAAATTATCGGGGCATTAATCAACAGTACTACCCTTATTATTCTTGGTATATATCTCATTTATGCCGCAGTTGAGAAGTACTTTAACCCTCAACCTATTGATGGTTGGATTGTTGTTTGGATTGCGACAATAGCCTTAGTGATTGATTCCATAACCGCGTGGTTGACTTATCAAGCAGGCGCGAAGAATAACTTGAATCTCAGAGCGGCATTTATTCATAATTTATCTGATGCCTTTGCTTCTGTCGTTGTCATTGTTGCGGGTAGTTTGATCATTTTATATCAATGGTATGTTGTCGATTTATTGGCAACCATACTTATCTCGGTTTATGTGGTGTACCACGGTATTATTTTAGCTAAGCAAAGTATTCGTATTTTAATGCAAGCGGTCCCCGTTGATATCGATATCGATAAGATTTGTAAGGATATCGAATCAATGGAGAATGTTGAAAAAGTAAGACACATTCATGTGTGGCAATTAGATGATAGCGAAGTGTATTTAGAAACCAGTGTTAACTTAAAAACGATGGAACAATTCCAAGATCTTAAGCCAATTAAAGATTTGCTCGCAGCTCAATACGGTATTCACCACTCGACCATAGAAGTGGTAGTAGGGAACACCTTGCAAATGGAGAATTGTTTTGAACTTGAGTAAACACCTGCTTTATTCAATGTATGCATTAACGCTTATTGCTTTTTTATTTGAAACAACAAATAGCGATATTTGGCTTCAAAATTTGTTATTCAATGCATCCAACCAAACGTGGTTAATTGATAAATATGAAGAGCCTTATCGTTTTATTTTTTACTTGTTGCCTAAATACAGCATTATTTTGTTGGCACTGTCGCTCATTGCTTTTTACGTTATCGCTTGTAGACGCAAGTACTCTAAGCACTTTCAAAAGCGATTATTAGTGGTTATTTTCTCTTTGATGTTAGTGCCGTCAGTCATCGGCGGTTTAAAAGCAACAACCAATGGTGCTTGTCCTGCGCAGCTTGAACTATATGGCGGCGATGTCCCTTATGTTAAGGCGTTTGAATTAATGCCTGAATGGGGTTCTGGGGATTTCCCCCTCTAAAAAGACATAATCCTCTGTAGACCACACTAATAAATGGCTGTGGAGGTAGGTTACTACTTATAAGTGTGGCAAATTAGGTAGATATCGTACATTTTAATACGGAACAGCCCTGATATGGCCATCAAAAACGAAATTTCTATTCTCACGAGAGCAGAACAGGCAGATCTTTATTCCCCACCCATTTTTTCAATCGAAGAACAACGTCTGTATTTTTCTCTGAACGATGGGGAATTGGCAGTTTTTCGGTCAATTCGTCTCAGAGCTCATAGATGTTACTTTGTCGCGATTTTGGGATACTTTAAATCAAAGCCCGTCATCCTAGATATCGCTTACTCGCAGGTTTCTAAGGATTTAATGTTCATCAGTAAAGAGCTGCTTGGCGGCAAGGGGCTCAGACCATTCACTCCCTCACAAAAACAAAAAGATCGACTCTACGCAAAAGTATTAGACCTTGCTGGTTATCACAAATGGGACGAAAGTCAGCACTTCAATTCTCTTTTCGACCACCTTGTTCAGGTGGGCAATGCCTGGCTGGAGCCGCGTTACCTCTTTGATACTGCTATTGAATTCCTAGCCAGTCACAGCATTGCTATCCCCAGGTATACCGTACTCCAGAGACTGATAAGCAGAACAATGCAGCAGGTCAGAAAAGACCTGGCGCACCAACTTAATCAACTCACCAGTCCTGAACTTCACGTCTTTCTGGACAGCATAACAGCCATTGATGACGGACTAAGCCTGAACCAGCTCAGAGGCGGTGCAAAAAGTCTGACCGTACCTGAGCTTAAAAAAGAGCTTGCCCTTTATCATCAGTTAGCGCCATGGCGCACGCAAATCAATGGCGTTATCGATGGGCTTAATCTGTCTCTTAAAAATCGACAACACTTCGGTGAGCTCATCAACTATTACGGCAGTAAACTCAAACGATTCAAACGCGCACAGCAGCATCTATGGTTGCTATGTCACCTGACAGAGCGGATACAACTGGCACTGGAACGGTTAACTGATGGGTTCATTTACCATATCCGCAAGCAACAAGAAGCTGCCAACACCTTTGCACAACAAGCAGTGTTCCTGTCCTGGCAGTCAGCCGCGGACAATGTCACAAAAGCGGCAGAGTTACTGCATCTGTTTGTGGATGAGAACATTGATGATAATCAACCCTTCTCAGTAGTCAGACAACAGGCATTGAAGGTCATGAATGACAGGGATATCCAGACCCTCTGCCTTTACCTGAAAAAACAGAAACGGACCGTGGAAGAGTACCAGTGGCAACATTACGATGAACAATGCAATCTCCTGAAGCAACTGTTAAGGCAGGTGTTCTTGTGCCTTGATTGTGAGGCCGGTAAAGGCTCAGAAGCCGTCGTCGCCCAACTTCAACAGATTCAGACGGAAATCGCATCCGGTGGACCACTGAAGACGATGGATACGTCGCTCATCCCGAAAAAGCACCTCCCATGGTTGGTTAAACAGGATAACGTTAACCCGCAACGTTACGAATGGCTGCTCTACCGCCAGTTGACTTCGCGACTGAACGGACGCATTTATTTGCCAAATGTTACCAAATACCGCGCACTGGAAGACGACCTGATCCCCCAGACATCGCAGGATACCTTGCTGGCCTCATCAACACTGGACAGACTAAAACAGCCCGCAGAGTTATTGTTACAGGAGCAACAACACCGGCTGGAAAGTGCGCTCAAAGACGTTGCTCTCCATATTGATGAGGGAGACAATCGAAATGTGATCATGAAAAATCGTACCGGTACCCGCTGGCGTCTGCCGACCAAAAGCGCTACATCTCTGGTCAACAATCCCTTTTTTAAGCGAATGCAACCGGTCGATATCGCGGATGTACTGCGGTATGTAGAGCGCGAAACCGGGTTCATGAAATGTCTGACTCATGTACTTCCGATACAAAAACAAGGGTTCACTCATCAGGATGATTTACTGGCCATTCTGATTGCCAACGCCACTCACCGTGGTGTGTATGGCATGGCGCAGATCTCCGATCGAAGCTATGAACACCTGAGTACGGTGCAGGCCAACTATATCCGGCCTGAAACGCTGCATGATGCCAGCGATGATGATCAATAATAATGCGGTTGCAGCGCTACCCATCTTCCGCCACTACCATATTCAGGAGGACCAGTTGCATGCCAGTGCGGATGGTCAGAAATTCGAAACCCATCTGGAAACCTTTAAAACCCGGTACTCCTCTAAGTATTTCGGCACCAATAAAGGGATCACGGCCATGACACTGGTAGCCAACCACAGCGCCCTCAATGCTCGGATCATCGGTTCCAACGGGCACGAATCACACTATATTTATGACCTGTTACAATCCAACAGCAGTGATATCAAACCTGACGTACTCTCGACAGATACACACGGTGTCAATCATGTTAACTTCGCCTTACTGGATCTATGCGGTTACAGTTTTGCACCGCGATACGCGCAGTTCAGTAGTGTCATCAACGATCTGTTTGACGTAACTGAAAATGAACATGGCGGCACCAACCTTGCCCTGAAAAAGCCCATCAGGACGAATGTCATCGAAACGGGATGGCAGGATATTAGGCGCATTGTTCTGTCACTTCAGACAAAGCGAACGACACAGGCAATGCTGGTAAGAAAGTTGTCTGGTTATCCTTCGGGGCACCCGACATTACAGGCGCTGACGGAGTATAATCGACTGGTCAAAGCGCAATATTTACTGGATTACATAGACAATGCCAGTTTGCGGCAGTACGTTCAGCGTGCTCTTAACCGGGGAGAAGCGTGGCACTTCCTGAGACGGGCTATTGCGTCGGTAAATGGCGATCAGTTCCGAGGCAAAAACGAGTCTGAAATCGCTATCTGGAATGAATGTGCAAGATTGCTTGCCAACGCGATCATCTACTTCAACTCCGCGATACTGAGTCATCTGCTGGAACACTTTGAAGCGAGAGGAGATGAAGAGAAAGCGGGTATCACTCGTTCTGTTTCGCCCGTTGCGTGGCAAAATATCAACTTAAGCGGAACGTATAACTTCACTAATACTGGGAAATTGCCCGATATTGGCGAAATAACGAGGCCGATAGTGGATGATTAGGCTCCAAACTGAAAGTAAACCACCTCCGCAGCCATTTATTGGTGTAGTCTACAGAGGATTATGTCTTTTTAGAGGGGGAAATCCCCAGAACCCCAAAGTGCTTCAGTGTTTATCCATGTATGCGTTATGCATGTTCAGCAAGAAATTTTGCATATAATGAATCTAACACTTCAGAGCAGAGGTGAATGATTTTGTCCAATTCCAGTCACTAGCGGCACCGCTTCATGAGGTGCCGTTTTGCTATCTGGAAGTGGGAAATGTAGATGTCGCCCGAAGTTCGTAAAACATTTATGTCGGATAGGCGACACCTGTTACCAAGTGCCGCCCTCCTAAGAACCGTACGTGCAACTTTCACTGCATACGGCTCAAGCCTCCACTAAGGCGTGTTCTGTTACCCAGCACCCTATATCGCAGCCAAGACGGGTTCGAACCATGAGTTTCTACCTTCCTTTGCCCGCTTGCGCGTACCTAAGTAAGCTGCATATTCGGGGTCGTAAGGTGTCGCTGCACTCCTGATTTTCACATGTCTTTGTATTAGCGTTTGAGCTATTTGGACAAGGTTAAACCGACAATCCATGTTCGCTATTTTCTGCCAACCATGAAATTGCCACTGTCCCTTATCATCCAAATAATATTTACGCCTCACCCAGTCTTTACTTTTAGACGGATGACGCCTAACTGCCCAGCGCGATAACAACCAGAAAAGTTGATGGCCTACATAACCGAAAACTTGCTTAGCAACACAATGGCGATAATAGTTCGCCCACCCCCTCAGTTTCGGATTCAGTATTTTGATTAAATCGTTAACGGGTATTGTTGGATGTTTTCTGATGAATTCACGTAAGTTGCTCAGAAATGACAGAACGTTGCTCTTGCTCGGTTTAATGAGCAGTTTGCCGTTGTACTTCCTGATATTGAATCCCAGAAAGTCAAAACCATCATTGATATGAGTAATGTGTGTTTTCTCATCAGAGAGTGTTAAGCCCCTTTCCTGTAGAAAGCCAATGAGTTGCGGCTTGATTTCATTAACTAGGACTTCTTGCGAAGAACCTGTGATGACAAAATCGTCTGCGTATCCGATAAAGTTGACCCTATTCCCTGTTTTACGGGCAATAGACTTAACCAACTGTTCTAACCCAGCCAGCGTGAGCAACATAAGCGTAGGCGATATGATCCCACCTTGTGGTGTTCCTTCAGCTGTTTTATAGAACAATCCTTTATCAATATAACCACATCCAAGCCATTGTTTCAGCATTCGTTTATCTAATTGAATGTTGTCGATAAGCCATTGATGACCAATCTTATCGAAACAGGCTTTGATGTCACCCTCAAGAACCCATTGGCTAGAGCGCTTCATACATAAACATTTGAAGCACTGTGCAATTGCATCTGCTGCGCTTCGATTAGGTCGAAAGCCATAGCTATTAAGGTCGGCTACCGTTTCCGAAATAGGCTCCAAAGCGAGAAGATGAAGCGCTTGCTGCGCTCTGTCTATCATGCAGGGAATGCCTAAAGGTCTGAGTTTGCCGTTTTTCTTGGGGATGTAGATACGCCTGAGCGGTTTGGCATGATAACCTTTTCGACTCAGTTGATTCACCGCAGTCATACAACGAGCATCAGTGTTCCAAATGATGCCGTCAATTCCTGGTGTTTTGCTGCCTTTATTTTGAGAAACTCTTTTAACAGCAAGCAATTTTGCTGATGTAGAGTGGGTGAGTATCCACTGCAATGCTTTCGACTTACCGTGTTTACCTTCTCGGGTTGCTTTTGCAATGCGCATTTGAAGCTTTAATACATGTTGCTTAACAGCCTTCCAGTTAATGGATTGCCATTGAGTGCTGTCAGAAGAGGCACTAACTTCGTTTGAAGCCATCATTTGCGTTTCTCCTTGAATAAAGTTCTTCAAATCATCTTGCAACGGGAGACCAGCTAGAAGTCAGCTCGCTTTCGCGCCAGATAACAACCTGTATCCACATCATTACAATGCGGCATTTGCTTTTTCTAGCCTCCTTTACCTGCATTACTATCGGCAGTCTTCGCAGACCACTTTCCCAAAAGGAGCAATACAGGCTTACCCTGTTCCGTATGTCACGCAACGTCAGGTTAGATGCCCACTATAGTGCGGAGAGCGTATCGATCACGAAAGAATACTGGACAATTTCTTTCCTACTCTCGTTGCCTTTTGGCCACAGCGTATTAACCACTTCCGCTGTTTCTCACATAACGCACCTTACATGGATTCACTTACGTTCATCATACTGACACCCTAGCACTTACCCGATTTGTGGTTATCAGGAGGAACGTCCTCTCACGATTCTGTTCCCATTCGGTATAAAACCGAATATCGTTACATTGTCAGACTCGCTGCTTTATTCAGAGTCTTAGGGGCATCTGGTGATACAGATGGTTCACTCTTATCGCGGTGAACAGCGCTTCATACGACCTCAGGTCGCACGTCCAGAAATAAGTTAGAACATCTCTAAGTCAGTGGCCAGTATTCATTGACCACGACAATTGGTACGTTATCGGCTTAGAACGCACAGCTTGTTCAAGCAACCTGTAGAATAATAATCCCCGAGAATCTGACTTTCTTCTGTTGAAGCGAAATGTAAACTCATCTAAATAATAATCAAGTTGCTTAGCCTTTACCGCGCCTTGATATGTACCTAAAAGCCATCGTTTACATAATGATGAGATTCGATGTACCCCAGCCATTGTTTCATGTGCAGGTACAGATGAACCTAAATGCACTATTCGGTTATGCTTATATCCTTTCTTGTCTATTTGTTTGTATGCTTGAGATCCATCACTACAAATTGTACTACCAGGTTCAATTACATCTTGAATAAATTGATGGATATGTTCTTTAGTTGCACTTTCCACTTGTCTTAAACGTATCCGACCAAATCCAGAGGGTGATAGCAGCTCAACAGCAACCAAAACGACAGCTTTACACTTACCCTGTTGATTTTTAATAGATGATTTTTGAACGACGCCACCTATTAGTGTTTCGTCAACCTCTACGATGCCGGACAGTTTATCCCTTTGAGGATCAACCATGGCATGTCTTAACTTGTGCATTAATGACCAAGCGGTTTGATAACTCCCAAGACCTAATAACCTTTGAACTCCAAGAGCGCTGACACCATTTTTTTGATTTGTAATGAACCAGACCGCAGCAAACCAACTTTTCATGGGGGTTCTTGTTTTGTCAAAAAGTGTACTTGATGTTACTGAACACTGAGAACGACAAGCATGACATTTTAACTTGCCATTACTTAACTGATAAGGTGATTGATGGCTTGAACAGCTTGGACAAATGAATCCGTTTGGCCAACGAAGTGCGTAAAGGTAGCTGATGCAAGATTGTTCATCATGAAACCAATCTACAAACTCGTCCCAACTTGTAGGGTAATCTACACCAGCTTTTAATAAATACGATGAAGTTTTCATTACTACATATTGACACTGGTGGCGCTAAATGGATAGCCCTTGTTTATATACAGTTATAGTTGAAGTTGAGATAATTGCTATGAAAAAGATGCATAAATCGTTGGATTGGCGCATCGATAATACTAACTGTTAAACATTAACTCATTATTATCAATAGTTTGTAATATATATAAAAGTGCTATGCAGACCTCGTAAACACCTATGCATCTTTTTTATCTGCTAAATTGTCATATTTAACCTGTATTTTTTGTTAAATAATATATTTACAACAAACACTTACAAGTGATATTTTGACGAAGAAACTTACAAGAAAGCAGGAGGTTATCCTGCTGCTAATCAATAAGCTGTTATAACTCACATGACTATTGAGCCAAGATTCACAACTTACATCGTTTCAACATTTGCTGGTTATTGGTTAGCTTTCGTAGCGTCAGCAATAATTGTTGCTGTGGTTGAAAGTGAAATGGTCGTAGCTTTAATACCCGTTTTTTTCTTTTCACTTTTTATCGCTATTGGTGTTTCTCTAATCTCGTCAATTATTGGCTACCCATCTTTTAGCTACCTATTTAAAAAACTGACACTTTCAGCTATTCCTAGGTTGTTTTTGGCTGGAGGAGTTTCTTGTCTTGTTTCTGTGTTAGGTTTTGCTTTAGTGTTTAACTACTTAATAGGTGGCGTAACGGAACTTGATGCAATCATTCAAACTAGCTTAGGTATATTAACGTTTTGTATTTTGGTCGTTCCATTTTCAGTGTTAGTCTATTGGTTAATCGAGCGGTGAGTTATAACAAGTTGCTCAAGTTCGTTCGTAAACTCACTGGGACAATTAACAGTTGGCTTGGCGCTTCGCGCAAGTTTAGCCAACTGTTAATTACCCCTTAGCAAAGCGTTATATGCAATTACACTGTACTTGCACTTCAAGGATTGAAAATGAAAAAAATAACAATGCTATTAACGGTCATCTTTAGTTTAAGTTTTTCGGGATTATGCGACGCTTCCCCCAAGAAATATTGTTAAAAATGTCGGCACGTATATTACAGATAGCTTCTATAGTGATGAACCACGTAAATTAAGTGAAATCCAAGACTTATTTATTTCAGTCGGAGTAGCGAAGCGGTTCAACCTTAAATTCAATCTTAGTAAAGGTAAGGAATCAATAATTTCGGATGTTACGTTTAATATAGTATCAACCGATATTCAAGGTGATTCGGCTACAGTCAAAACTGAAATATTGATTAAAGGCCCACATCCGAAAAAAAACAAAACACGTAGCACATTACAAACATATGATTTTATTCTAATAAAAAATGAATTAGGTGTTTGGCAGATTACTAAATTTAAATATAAATACAATGGTGCTAAACCTAGTTAAGTAAAATCACTGCATATAATCGGGTAGCCGGAGGTATCTAACCTCCAGCCCCCACACCACCCTGCATGCGGCTCCGCACAGGGCGGTTCATTTAGAACACCTAACTAGTTTTCTGGTTAGGGTAATGAACTGCGATCCATCCATCTCTTAGTGAATATAATCCTGCTTTCTTCAGATACTCATTACTCAGCGCTTGCTGTATTCCTGGTGTTTTAGAGCTACGCCAAGGGCCTTTACTTGTGATCCCACAAGCAACAGCGGCTTGGATCCTGACGCCACGTTTAAGTAAGTTTTGTACCTTAGTCCGTGGTTTTCGCCACTGACGCCAGTAGCACATACGAATACGACGTCGGATCCAATGGTCTAAATCGACACACCCTTGATAAGCATTGGCAATGCCAAAGTAATTGATCCAGCCTTGCATGTATTGACGCACTTTAAACAGCTGATAATCCATACTCACGCCCCAATTTCGGTCGTCAGCCGTCTCATCTTTTGTTTGAAAATGTGTAATGTTTTAGCATGCCACTGGATTTTCCCTCGGTTAAGTGTGAAACCTAGGAACTTACTTTGACCTACCTTAACCACTTGGCTTTTCTGTTCATTAACAACCAGTTTTAGTTTAGTGGCAAGGTATTGAGTAATGCTCTTGAGTACCCGTTCTCCCGCTCGAATAGACTTTACCAAAATGATAAAATCGTCCGCGTAGCGGGCGAATTTATGCCCTCGGCTTTCCAGCTCTTTATCTAGACTATCCAACATAATGTTAGAGAGTAATGGCGAGAGTGGGCCGCCTTGAGGCACACCTTCAAAGCTTGCTTCAAATTGGCCATTGACCATCACACCTGCTCGAAGGTACTTACCAATAAGCGCCAACAGACGCTTATCCTGTACCTTGCTCCCAAGTAGAGTCATCAAGAGATCATGATTAACTCGGTCAAAGAACTTAGATAGATCAACATCGACGGCAAATTTGCGTTTCTGTTTGATGATATCCCTTACTTGCAGTACCGCTTGCTTGGCATTTCTGTTCGGCCTAAAGCCAAAGCTGTTAGTCGAGAAGAATGGGTCAAACAGTGGCGTGAGTATTTGAGCAATAGCTTGCTGTATCACACGGTCAATGACGTTAGGGATCCCCAATTTGCGTTTACCGCCATCGGGTTTGTCGATCTCCACCCGCCTGACCGCTGAGGGTTGGTATTCACCTCGCTCTAATTGAGATTTACACAGTTGCCAGCCGCCTTGTTGCATCCAGAGCGGGAAGGCTTCGATAGTCATGCCATCGATGCCCGCCGCGCCTTTATTGGCTTTAACTTGACGCCAAGCTCGGTGTAGATTTTCAGGTTCGAGCAGTTGTTGGAATAAATCGTTGTTGAAGGCCGGTTGCATATCAATACGCTGCTGATAGTAATCGTCTGGCGACGTAGTGGGTATCGACAAGTTTGACAAGACTCCTCCTTCTTCTAAATGTTCAGGCCTTCACCATATCCCAACCATTACGATGGGCGTTGGGCTACTATGCCGTCTGCTGACTTCTGCTTAATCACATGCCAAGTTACCCCGTCATGCGCTATCGGTTTCCATCTGGTTCGCTCTTTTCAGTCGATGAAGTTGAAAAGCCAAGGCACTTATAAACCAGAGCCTTACTGGTTAATGACCGATCGCGTGTTAAGCAGATCTCCCCAGATAAGAACATGAACTTTCTTTGCACTGCTGCATCATTTACGGTGGCCATTAGATCACGTGGTTTCGTCGTCATGTGCCAACTCACCTCTAGCCTACGCCTCATATGATGTTCTTGTTCATCAGCTCGCAAATTTGCTAGCGGCTTCCTCCAGACCAAACCTTGCGATTAAGCCCTTGCCATTCGCTAGTAGTTAACGTTTAATAACAGTATGTTATTCTCTTTTAGAAAGAGTAACGGTGATCTTCCTACAGAGGACTTTCACCTCATTAGTTCATGCCCATGCTGGGCGTACACAAACGCTTCAACCAAAGGACGCAAAACAGCAGGCTTGTGCTCCTTCGTCGCTAATTCTAGCCTGCTATTTTGCGCCGGTTAAGCGAGGCGTTATATGCCAGAGGTAACATGGTAGAACACTCTAAAAACACTAGAATTCTTGCGTATATTTGCGCAGCAATTTTGGTACCGGGATTCTCTGTTTTTCCAGTCACGTTTATCTATTTTTTATTCGAGGCAAATGAATCGGAATTTAACGCTAAAGTAGCTATTTTATTGTTACTTGTTTTTGCAGTTTCATATATGAGTGGCAAGTATTTATTTTTATTAGTTCGATTCATTTCAACGCTAAAGGTAACACTCACTTTCGATAACAATGGGATACAAGCCAATAAGAATGAGAAAATTGTATTTTACAGTTGGGAGCAACTGAAAAATTCAAAAGATTACCCTAGCTGCCAGACTTTTTGTCTTATCGACGAACAAAAACGACACATTGTGAGTCTTTGGGAATATGCTACCAACTATCCTCAATTCAGAGAAGTCGCACATGATAAACTTGGCATATAACAAACAAATAATGGCAGGGACGCGCAAACAACGCGCGCCCCATATTTGAAGCGTTATATGCCTAAGGAGTTATTAAGAATATGGATTATCTATTCGTTAGTATTGTAGCTCTTGTTTCTCTAAACTTTTCTGTGAGTATTTATCTTTTTAAACGTAGTGACTTGAACCGTTTCCAGAAAATTGCGCAGGTAATAGTTGTTTGTTTGATTCCTTTTTTTGGTGCTATTGGTTTATGGTTGTTTAATCGTAGTCATGATTCTGATAACAATAAACCAAGTGGTGGTTCGTTTGGCGGCGGTTCACAAGACAGTATCGGAGTGTCAAGTTCGGGTGATTAAATCGGCATATAACAATCCAATCAACCGGACACAAACTCGCTGGCTTTGGCTCGTACCTCGCAAGTTCAAATGAACAATATTCCAAAGGAAAAAGATACGAGCGCCTAAAAGCATTAGTTGAAGATGAGAATAAGCGTCCGATCTGGCTTAAGACATACGTCGACGAAAATCCTTTCAATGTATACTTCTCAGATAAGTGGAAAATTATTCAAAGTATAGTTTCTCCTGAGCCGCCAAAAGACACGAGTACTGAAGAGGTTAACAAGAAAAGCAATGCGACGCCTTAGGCGCGCATTCTTTTAGCGTTAATCCATAGAAATTTTAATCCTAAACTTACGAATTAGATTTGGAAACCTAGCTCGTTTCTGTCCATAAATGATTTAGCCCCCTAACCCGTTTATTAGACAAAAATGAGCTAGAGCAACTCAAGGTTTAGTTGTGAAATGAACCTGACACAGAATTATGGAGACCCTTATTTGGAGAATGAGTAATCGAAATGCTGAATTTTTCTAGCCAAATTTTTGCTTTATTTATGTTAAATGCTTTTGCACCATATCCGATAGAAAGGATTTCTTCAGGTAAGAACTCGTCAAACTTATCTACTCGTTTTTCTAAAACACTGCGAGCGAGCTCTGTTGCGTTAGGTATATCTGCACTTGCCAAGGAGCATAAGGTCGCCGAAACCTCACTTAAAGATGCTTTACTCACTTCAATAACTCCAGCATAAGCGCCTGCTTCATATCCATTCATAATTAGCAGAGCAGCTATCGTATTTACCGTTTTGTCACCTAACCATGTAAAAATATAAGTACTATTACCTTGCTGCAGCAGTTCGTTATGCGTTAAATTGGCCTCACTAAAAAACGCCATGCTTTCCTGAAATAACGCCCTAGCGTTCGCATCGGCAAAATCTATCTTCTGATCTGCGACAGATATCCGGTAATCGCCTTCACAGAGAATTTGGAACATCTCCTGACGCACAACATCATGTACCGACATGCCACTACCACCAAATTTGGGTGGTTTTCCACCTTTGGCATGTTCAACATAAATGGTCTTTTTGTCGCTATCTATGTCTTTAACTATCCATCTTTTGCCACCGAATATGATGTGCTGACCAACTAACACCAAAGAATCGATAGGCAGCGTACCCAGAGTTTTGGTGCCGTTGATAATCCTAAACTCTTCTGGCGTTGTGAATACGGCATAAAATGAGTAGTGGCTGGTAATACGCTCACCTAACACGCCTAAAACCAGCTCTCCACTACCAAGCTGGGTGATTAACTCTGTGCTACCCATATTCAGCAGAACGGCCTTGTAGTCTTCTACAGTAATGTGTTGGAATGGACCCTCTTTACACAGCAGGTTGAACAGCTGATCAGCTCTAATCCCTCCCCATTGTGCAATAACAGCAAGGATCTGATGTAAAAAAGTAGAAAAGTGGTAAAGGGATGTATCTGCCGGCTCGTACCATTTACTGCTAATCAATAGCCTGATCATTGCAAATGACTGTATTAGCTCCAAACGGAGATTATCAATAACACTTGAATCTTTATTCAGTTCATCTTCTGCAATCAACAAGCGCAGAATAGATGGGCCACCACGTCGCCCGGCACGTCCCATCCTTTGGCGAAGGCTTGAAACAGAGTGAGGAGCGGTTACCTGGACAACCGAATTGACTTTTCCTATGTCGATACCCAATTCCAACGTCATAGTACACACTGCAGTTGTGGGATACTGCTCTTGTTGAAGGCGCTTTTCGAGGCTTTCCCTCAGTTCCTTCGATAACGAACCATGGTGTGGAAAAAATTCATTTGGCACCGCCTGTTGCTCACATAAGTCACTCAATGTTACTGCTATGCTCTCAGTTCTGTTCCGGCTATTTGCAAATACTAAATGGTTACTTCCGCGGCAAAATTTGAAGAGATCTTGGCATCTGATATTCGGCATCGACTGGCATTTCGGGTTCTAACACAACAGGATTTAGATACCCCTTAATTTGGATCTTGAGAGTCGATGTCGAACTTGAGTCCCGAATAATTTTGCAGGGTAAAGATTGATTTGGCCGCAGTGATAACGGGACTTTCTCTAGCTCGCCAAGTGTGGCACTCAATGCCACTCTGGGAATTGGTGTGTTTTTAAGCGCCCGAGCAGATGTTCTAGCCGGTGAAGCAGCGACAATAAATGATGTCCGCGCTCTGAACTCAAAAAGGCATGAAATTCATCTATCACAATGTATTTTAAAGATGAAAATGCAGACTTTACCCAACCGGCATCACGAATAAGTAAAGACTCAAGTGACTCTGGCGTGATCAAGACAATGCCTGCAGGAGATGCCTTTAGCTTATTTTTTCTGCTTTGTGGACTATCGCCATGCCAGGGTGTGACTGGCATATTGAGTAAATCAGATAGGCTTTCCAAGCGCCTGTCTTGATCATTGATTAAGGCTTTAAGTGGGCTAATATAAAGAATACCTACCCCATTTTCTTGAGCTGAAATCGCACTTATTGCGGGAAGAAAAAACGCTTCAGTCTTCCCTGCAGCAGTTGACGCACTGATTAAAACATCGGTGTTTGCGGATAATATCGGCTCAATGGCCAGGCACTGGATTTCTCTTAGGCTGGGCCAACCTTGTTGGAAAATCCAACGTTGAACTTTGATATCAAGCTTCTCATGTTCGTTTCTCATAGCTTGAAGTCAGCCAACTCTTCCTCCGTTTCTTCGATATCGAGCTCTACATCAGAAGGCTTCTCCTCTTCGATTGCGACAGAGGCGACCAAGTTATTCCATGCTATATTTGGATTTTGATCGATGACAGCAAGCATATCTAAAAATGCTTTTATTGTGTTTCTTGGCGTTCTGAAATAAGCATCCCCGATAGTTTGACTGCAGTGCTTTAAAAACGCTTTTAAGGATTCATCAGGAACAAGATACTTACTTTCATCACCTTCAGCATGAACGTGGCGTAAGTTTTTAAGCAAGATATAAAGCTCTTCCGGGGTTAAACTTGCAAGATGCAATGCAGGAGATGAGTAATCGATAACACCAGCTTGCTTAGCAAAGGTGTTGCCGGCAAGCCTAGATTGCAGTGCTTCATAGCTATAAAGGCCTTTTCTTGGGTCGAGAAGGAACTCAGGTGTTCCACCAAGCAAGAAACCCAAGTGCTCTGCTGTACCTTGGAGGCAGTCATTAAGAATACGTAAAATTTGTTCGTAGTTTGACGTTCTGGCGGTGGTGTTGTTAAGTTTGTAAAGATTCACCATCTCATCAAGGTTTACCAATAACCCCTGATAACCAGCTTGGCGAACAAAAAGACTCATTAACTTAAGCGAGTCATAAAAAGATGCATCCGATATGATGGTTCTTACACCAAGGTCATTACGAGCATCTGTCTTAGTAGAGTATTCAGCACGCAACCACCTTATGGCGTTCACTTTTAGTGCTTCGTTCTCGGCTTCATGACCATTCCAATAGGCCTCAATAACCTTCGCAAAGTCATATCCACCAACAAGCTCTGACAGTGACGACAGCTTTTCATGAATAACGGCATTGATGCTTTTACCGCTGCTGTCTGCTTCCATTCGAGCTTCTGTGATAAATTTTTCCACAACACTGGTCAATGCATTGCCATCCGGCTTATTGCGGGTGGACATGTTACGCATAAGCTCTGAATAAAGATTTCTTGCCTGACCAGCCGAGGCATGGATCCGCCTGACCGGTGACAAGTCGGCGTTGATAGTCACCAACTTTCTTTCTAACGCAATAGCTCTTACTACACTCAAAAAGAATGTCTTCCCCGAGCCATACTCACCGATAATAAGCCTGAAGGCGGAACCACCGTCTGAGATCCGTTCAATATCTTGAATCATAGCTTTTAGTTCATTCACTCGGCCGACTTGAATATGTTGGATCCCAACCTTGGGTGTTACGCCAGATTTCAGAGATTGGATAATTGCGTCTCTTTCTTTAGCTCGAATTTTCTTAACAATCATCATTTACTCCTTTAACTCTTCAACAATTTCGAGATCAACATAGATATCACCATCGTCATCCAACACCGGTGCATCGACTTTTTCGTATGCCCAATCATTAATCGTTTCGATAGCACCATCAACCATCAGTTTGAGTTTACTGCAAAGCTCGTTAACGTCATTACGAGCCCAAACAGGTTTAGTGATTAGCGCGTCAAACAATTCTTTATGAGTTATATCCAGACCATCTGGCTTAGTCGCTAATGAACTTTTTTGCTCAGGTTCTGGTTCATCATCAACAGTAAAGATATTTGCTAACATTGACTTGGCATCACTGGTATCACTCTCATGCATTGCAAGAATGTCTTCATCCAGCTGGAATACATCTTTATTTGGGCCAACGTCTGACGTCGAAGATGATGTTGGTATCCTAGTCGCTGTTACGTTGTGAATGTCACTTACAACCAGTGATTTATCGAGTCCCAATGAGGTATAAAGCTTTTCAATTTGTTTTATTTCCGACGGATCAACCTTACCATCAGCAAGAGCAATGGAAATGATAAGTTTCTTCAAAAACTCGGTTTGGTTGGAGTTTAATAACTCTATTCTTGCACTCAATCCTACGGTGTTAGCAGGGCTATTTAATCGCCAAGTAAGATAAGCTGACAAGGAGTTTTTCTCCGTTGGCGACAATTTATCATCATGCTCAATAAGCTTGCGAAGGGTTTGCTCTTCATCAATATCAACAATGCCGTCAATGGTCGCCACCATCGCCCCGAGCCTTAATGCGAGCATTGCCTGATGAAAGGCTGGGCGAGGCTCAAAAAACTCTCCATGCCCAGGCGAAAACAATACGATATTTCCGTCTAATTTGAATTTGGTCAAATGAAAACGTTGGTCGGGTGCAATACCAATATCTGCTTTAGTTGCGAGATTAGTCAGCAGTTCATTCTCTTTTTTATTAATAGCTTTTGGCAGTGGCATTCCTGTTTGGGACCAAAACTCTTGTACTGTTGTTAACCCCATATTGTTCTGGATTAATTGCTCAGCCCATTGCTTAAATGATTCGATAACAGGGGAGTTTGATTCATTTGCTAGCTCTTTCGGCAACAGCATTAAAGCCGCAATATCATTTTTAGAGGTATCTGCTTTACCCAAATAGCGACTGTAACTGTTAAGTTCTTCTGTACACAGCTCTGCAATGGGAATGAGTTTATTTATTGGTGCTTTTAAAAGACTTGGGTCCGGTAGATCGTGTTTATTGATTTCAACACTATGAATACCATTACTCGCTGAATGGTATGTCAGTGAGAGCTTGGTTTTATTTGGCTTAACCGAAATTCCATCGCCAAATTTGTTAGTAAATCTTATATTGAACAGCTTTCTGAACTCGTCTTCACATCTTCGCGCTGGCGTTTTCAGAGAATACTCAAACGTATTTTTTAACCACTCTAGTGCAAGATCTGCATCAACTGGCTGACTGTTTGCTATCGTAGTTGCAAGTTTAACTTTGAATGACAATCCATTGCTTGTTTCCGGTATTTCCTTCGCTCTGTGCTCAAGCAGATCGGGTCTGAGCAAGGCCATTAATTCCAGAAAATTAGCCGAATATCCCCTAAAAGAACGGTTCGCATTGAACACTTGATGAAGGCGTAGTACCTCTTCAAATATCGTGATGAACTCTTGGTCTGAAACCAGCTTATTAGCTCGGTTTTCAATAATTCGTCTCTCGAATCCATAAAAGTAGATGAATACGTACCCAATGGGGGTGGTTGGTTCTGATCGATCAGATGCTAAAAAATCGAGATACGCCCCTCTACAACCTTTTGAAAGGGAAGCATAACTTGGCCAGTACCCGAAGGAATCATCTGTATATAATTCAGAACCGATTTTCGCAGACATCAGCAGTGCAGGCAACTTATCATCGACCAAAGAAGGTTCTGTGCCACAGCCTGAGAGGGAGTCCATAACCCCACCAAAATAAAAAAGTCCTCTGGTGAATCGCCTTCCGTTTATTGTCAGTTGTTCACTTTCTGCAACCCAGCGACCTTTCTGTTTATTGGTAGATTTTTCTGTTTCTCTGTCAAAACTTGTATGGATCGTGAAAGTCGCAAAATCGTCATCGTCATCGTCATTACTAGAAGAAATAGTCGTAGTTCGAGAGTTAGTTGAGTAGCTGCTTTGAGTGTCTGGGGTGACTGGTTTACTAATAGTGGAGCTGCTTTTAGGTTTTCCTGATACAAGTTTGTACAGAAAATAAATAACGACGATCCCTATCACGAATTCCATTTTGACATCCTTAGAATGGTCGGAAATAAACGAGTTATATTCCTTGGGGATATATATTTGCTGAAAAAAACTACTTTTACAATATTTGATTTCTTCACATAGCTAAGTAGCATTCAATCATTTACTAAAGGGCAGTACTGTTTTTTGATGTAAAGCTAGATTGGCTATTAGTACAAACCGGTTACTCAGCCGATATGGCACCATGATTTTGGACTAAATTCTTAAAACGGTGAATCAAAAATTGAAACAACTTTTTCTCTAAATCCACCTAAGAGTTCGAAAGATAATGTTGCCGAAATATTACTTTTTGCTTGTGATTCAATTCGATTAAAAAGATGTGGCTTTGTGAGTGTCGCAATGTTGATGCTCCCTAATTTAAATTCTCTAATATTAACAAGCTTTAACCCTGTCCCTTTAGTTTTGTTATGACTTGAATTATCTGGCGATAAAATAGTAACTATAGGCTTCTTAAATAATACTGGTATGTGAGGTATTTCCTCAGCTATACGGTTTGCAAACTCTACGAGCTTTGGCTCTGCGAAAGTATATAACAAAGCTTGCTGGTTAGCTGAATCACTAGTACGTAATATACGGCCTAAAACTTGTCTAAAATAGAGCTCAGTTTTTACTCTGCTGAGGTGACAACACACTTGTAAACGTGGGATATCAGTCCCCTCACTTATCATCCCAACACTGACAATCCAATTGGTTGTCCCATTCCTAAATTCATTTATTTTAAGCGAAGGAACATCTTCTTTATAAGTAACAATCTGAGCGGTTTCATTCAATTCGTTTTTTAACATGTTAAAGATATATTCAGCATGTTCGGTTGAGGATGCAACGACAAGTCCAGCTGCATTAGGATTAGAGCGCTTTATTACCTTAAGTTTATGTGTTGCTAATGCTAAAATATGTCTAATTGCGACATCATTTTTTATGATCAACTGGTATGAAATCGATGAGGCTTTAAATAAGTCATCTAAACAACAATATGTTTTTGTTTCGTTCTCTTCACTAGTAACTGAAATTTTATCATTATCAATTAATATAATTTCTGGGAGTCCGACATACACCGTCGGCAACGGCTTCCTTTAGTCCATAAACATAGTCACACAAAATTTGACCATCTGGATCAGTATATCGAGATAATGTTATCGGTGCTTGATCTGAACGCCAAGGAGTCCCCGTCAATGCCAAGGTGTATTGCGCTTGATCTTGTATATTAAGTAAGATTTCTTCCCCCCAAGCATTAGCATCCTCTAGAGTACTGCCAGAACAATGATGGATCTCATCAAAAATTACCAATACCCGGTTTTTTTTTAGTAACTGCCAGAAATCTTCTTGAAAAGACAACATACCTTGATAAGTATAAGAACAGCCGACAGAGCCAATTACACCATCAAAGCGACATTCCAACCGTTGTGAAAATGTTTTTTTGAATACCTTGTGAAATATTTACTGAGGGTGAAAAGCATAATACGAAATCGATAAGATTTTGTTCAAATAATTTGGCAGCGACTTCAGCAGCCATAATAGTCTTACCAGCCCCAGGAGTTGCTAGACAAAGGAAATGTCTTTGATTTGCATGAAAGTGCTTCAAAGCGCTATTGACACACTCTGATTGCCATTGCCGTAGTTGCATTAGAGTTACTTCTGTTGGTGTGCGAGAACAGATTTAATCGCTTTGATTTGACCAAGTAATTTTGAGCTATTTTCCCTTGCTAACATGTACATAAACTCAAGATGTTCTTTCATTTCAGGAAATGATTTGTATAGCTGCATATACTCTTCTGATTCACCAATACTGGTGAGTAAATCAATTTCTGATTCTTTAAGGCGTTCTTTTAGCAAATGAATTGGATCATGATCAGTAATATCCTGAAATTTTGATGAGGGTTTAGTACCTCCATTACGTTCATTTGTAACAAAAATTACTTGATAAAATTGCTCTGTTTTTTGATAAATGACGGTTTTCTCGTTCTCTTTATTAATCTTTTTTAACAGTCCTTTCTTAACCAGTCGAACTACTTGCCTATAAATAAACTTATAGCTTTCAATAACATTTTGGTCATTAGCTGAAGCCGCAATAAATGCATCTCGTAAATGCACTATTTGGAAATTATCAAAGCTCTCATGTTGGAGGATTGTATGTAATGTGGTGCATATTTTAATTGAAACTCTCGGCATATTTCTCTCGCAAGGGGCTACATATTACTCACTACTAGAAGTAGAAGAGCATTATAAATCAAATACGGATTATAATCCGTGGCTTTATAAGCCGCAACTTTGGATAGTCTTTATCTTTAACGAGATAAAAAATGAAAGACTTAGCAATCCAATTTGGCATGAAATTACGGAGCAAGCGCAAAGAGTTGGGCATTTCCCAAGATAAATTGGCGTTGCTAGCCGAGATCGATCGCAGCTATGCTGGGCGAATAGAACGAGGAGAAGTTAATATTACGTTGGAAAAGGCATATCAACTCTCAGAGGTGTTAGGGTGTGACCTAAGAGAGTTG
Source organism: Shewanella vesiculosa (assembly GCF_021560015.1). NCBI lineage: Bacteria > Pseudomonadati > Pseudomonadota > Gammaproteobacteria > Alteromonadales > Shewanellaceae > Shewanella > Shewanella vesiculosa. The sequence continues at coordinate 3,829,569 of NZ_CP073588.1, forward strand.
TTACCCTAAATAGGGTAACCGTCAGCAAAAACATGTCGGCAATTGAAGATAGTATAGTTTTCATTTTGAAATTTACCTTTGAGTAAAAAGAGTTACGCTAGGAACCTAAATTGGTATGTCTATACTTATGGAAAACATAATTTGTCTTGAATCACGAAAGGTATTTCGAGTCGTGTTACATGTCGTAAAATAAATGGTACCCTCGGAGTTACAATTGGAATCAAATATGCTCTACTTTAGTAAGCTAGGTGCAGCGGGACTCAAGGATGCTGAATGACCAAACCGCACATTAGTGAACTTAATTTTTATTATTAAAGGTGTCACATAGTTATCTAACAATCATATCCAACACTTGCCCAGCAAATAAACTAGCTCTTGTGTTTAGAGATATGACCAATTGAAATGGGAAAAGCAGATATCAAAATACTCGGCCATTTAGCTATGACGCTGAAGAAAGAAGAATTATTTAGCTGGTAGGGGAAGAATATAAATATGCTTTACGACCGAAAAGAAACTATTGACCAAATCAGTAGAACTCTTTCCATATTGATGTGCGACATAAAACTGAACCAATCAATGAATGATTTTTCTATCAATATTCATGCAGAAGATTTTTTCAAGGATGTGATAAACAAGGTTCGAGGGGCTCACTTCGTTAATGCTAACTCATCCGGTAAAAATGAAGCCTACATTGATTTAGTTGACCACAACGCTAAAAAAGTCATTCAGGTTACAAGTACTGTTACCAAACAAAAGATTGATAATTCGCTTAAAATACTCTGTAATCCCACCTACAAAGGCTACACACTTGAAGTTCTTTATCTATTAGAAAAACCTAAAGATTTCAAAGAAAAATCTATTAATGAGTTCGAAAAAAAATATGGAATCAAAGATATATATCCTCATTTAAAAGATAGCGCAGACCTTTTAAACGAGATTAAGGCAATGGATGGCAACAAGCTCAGCGAGCTTTATCGCCAATATTTCACCGATTTAGAAGATAAGTATACAGACGAGATTACCCTGCAAATTATCTTTGCGCTGTTGCTCAAAGCGCAGAGTTCTGCTCGTGAGATCTACAATGACGACTTAGGTTCAATAGATTCTGACGACAAAATTGAACTCAATAGCCTTAATCCAAGAGTAACGTCCCACATCAACTTGGGACTGGATTACACATTGGCTATCTCAAACTTTGACGACCAAAGCCAAATTGGAGAACTGAGGAACCTCGTCGTTGATGGTTACTATGCTGATGTATTAAGAAAAAACCTCAGAAAGTACGCACAATCTACTGATTTGCAGGGTATGAAAGTGGCCCAGCTACACGATTTGGCAACTAAAAATAAGATATGCTTTAACAAAATACTATTTTTACTAAAAGAAGCTATTGAGTTAGCAATCATAAAAGTAGACTTCAATAGTCAGAGCGTTTCGTGGATAATCATCGCCTATTTTTTTGAGATATGTGATGTTGGGGTGAAACAATGATCTTGCCATCGAAAACAGTTAAGCCGATAGACTCTTTGTACTGCATATCCGCTTATGTCGTGAATATTATGAAAGAGGAAGAAGTCGAGTTCAACGACCTTCTAGACTTGGTAAATAAATCATACCCAAAACATGTGACTATTGAAAAACTGCAACAGTGCCTTGATTTTCTGTTCATAATTGGCAAGGTGGAGTTACAAAATGAAACTTTTAAAGCTGTATTCTGATAACCCAGATTTCAAAGAAATTATCTTTAAGCCAGGACTAAACATAGTCGCTGGTTTACAGTTAAGTTCTTTCGCCAAAGACAGCTACAACGGAATAGGCAAAAGCTCCTCCTTAAGCTTGCTTCACTTAATGTTTGGAGGGTCATTTGATGACAAGAGTCCAAGTGATGTAGGCTTCAAATCATTTTTGTCTAGTTATGGTACTATGCATTTAGATTTCATGGTTGGATCGGTTCCGTACATTATCAGTAAAAACTTCGCTGAATCTGCTTATTACTTAAATAATGAAAAGATATCAAAGTCTGCATACCCGAAAAAGCTTAGGTCGCTTATCTCTGCTTGTAATACATTTGATATGAACTTCAAACCTTTGTTTAATATGTTCGCTCGCCGTTACTTACCTGGTAGAAATTATTATGCTGGCGCACTCACTCAACAAGGTCAGCAACCTAATGACTACTATCAAATGCTATATAACTTAGTTTTGTTAGGTTTAGATACTTCATTAATCACAAAGAATAAAAAAATTGCTGAAGACATCAGAAAACTAAAGAATACTGAACAAGTACTTAACAAGCAGAAAGTCTTAATAAACGAATCTGATTTACTCGATTTAGAGGAAGAAAGGGATCGCTTAATTGAAGCTAAAGCTAACTTCATTATTGCGTTAAATTACGATGATTTAAAACATCAAGCAGATGAATTAACGCAAGAAATGGCTGTATATCGTAATAAAATATATACCAACGAAAAAGATATACGCAAAAGAATCATGACTCTTGATGCTAGCCGAGATGAGGCTATAGATATTGCAAAAATCACTGAAATTTATAAAGAGTCTGAGTTCCACTTCCCAGATAAAGTTGCTGTGCGTTTAAAAGATGCTCAGGATTTTCATATTAGAATTCAAGAAGCTAGGAAAGATCGTCTTAAAGACCAAATTTCTGAATTGCGTGAAAATAATAAGTATCTGCAAACAAAATTAGCAAATATAGAAGCAATGAGAGACAAAATACTTAAGGATTTGGATTCAAAAGGTGCATTGGAAGAATACAATTCTATTGGCGAACGAATTCGAACATTAGATGCCGATATAGCTGAATTGACTAGCTACCAAACTTTGCTCGCTAAATTTGAAAAAGATAAAGCCAAGTTGGAACTTGATAAAGCAACTGTCAAAGCGGAGTCAGTAAAGTACTTAGAAGAACAGAAGGTTAAATTAAAAGATGTGGAAACAAAGTTTAGGAGCTTTGTCAAACGTTTCTATACAGATCATGGTGGAAGGCTATCTGTAACTAACTCAAAAGATGCTCAATACCTTTATAATATTGAGCCTCATATACATAAAGATGGTTCGCAAGGCGTCAATGAAGTAAAAATATTTTGTTATGATTTGTTGTTGTTTTCTCTAAACCCAAACGCTTTAGGTTTCTTAGCGCATGACAGTTGTATTTTTTCTGGTATGGATCCAAGACAAAAAGCGACAATGTTTAAAGTAGTATTGGAGGCTGTGAATCAATCTGGACTTCAATATTTTGTAAACATGAATAAAGATACATATGAACAAATTCTAGGCAATGAGGGACTTGACGAAGATGACGAGTGTGTTTTAAATAACAACGAACGCGCTCAGATAATACATGGAACTGTTCTTGAACTGTACGATGCAGATCCTAAGCATACTCTTTTTGGGCGAACATTTGGTTAAGTTTTCCTAAATAAAGATAAGAGTTCACAATTTAAACGATAGTTAGAAAAAATGAGTTGGTGTAGTGCAGCTATCAACTCGCTTCTAAGTTGATAAATAGAAGCGTTCCGATATGAATATAGGCAACATCGCCATGACACTTTGGAAGTTACATTTGAACCCAGAGTCATCTCATATGATTCTATTGTTGAAGTCTATTAATTCTTGACTCTAAACGACGAACTTCCTTTTTTAGTTCATCACATTCGGTTTGGTAAATCGCGATACTTTCCAGCGCCATGTTACGCTGTATCTCCATATCTTTTAATTGTTTACGAAGATTGCGATTATCATCTCTAAATGTTCTTCTATGTTCGAGGGCTAATTCGCTTGACGCTAATCCTTCTCGAACATTTTTGTTGTGAGTTTCAATCGCGTCTCTTACATGTATATTCCAAGGGCTGTTTAATGCCATATTACTTTTAAGGCCAGCCCCACTCCATATTTCTTTAAATGACCAGGTTTGGGCAAATTTTTCTTTTCGTAGTCGTTCAATCTGCTTCCATAGTGCTTCGGTGTTTTTTTTCTTAGTATCTTCTCTATTTTGTAGCAGTCCATGCGAACTGCCTCTTGTACGGCCTTTATTCATTGTGCGCCTCTATTGTGATCAGTTGTTTTAGCAGGCTATCAATCTCCCTTATACGTTCATTTAGATGCGACACTTTTAAGGAGTCATTCTTGAAGAATGCTATAAGCCGTTTGTTCTCACGCATACGCCATTCAAGTGTGCGTCGTTTACCATTTGCAGGAATAATGGAGTTGTTGCAATCCGCTGGTCTGCAAGCAGACTTATTGCCAGCGCATAAAGACTTATTAGGTCTATATATACACAAACCATCATCTGTTTGTTCTATTAATGCTTTATTCGGAAGGCTCTGTAAAAATTTTATTCGGTCCTCTTTGCTCATTCCTCTAAACTCTTTCCGCAGTTTGTTAACCTCTTCAGAACCGCCGCCAATAATCGGTATCTGATTGGTGATTAGCTCCTCATATAGTTCTTCTGAGAGTGCGAATTTTTCTTGTTGCAGCTCGATGAAAAGGTTGGGATCGCCGTAAACCTTTGTCATTTCAATATCATAATGCTTGAGTTGGTCCTGTAACGCTTTTATCCCTAGTCCTTGTCTTACCATAATACGAGCAAACTTTTTTCTAAATTGATGGCTAGATAAGTGCCATAACTTGCCATTATGGGTTATGTGATGATATTCAACGAACTCCTTAAGTAATTGGTTCATTCTCATCGAAGATATGGGGTGAGAAAAGTTGAGCCTATTAGATGCAAAGAGAAATTCATGTCCGTTATCGTACCGGTTTCCAAGACCAGCTTTTATTTTATCTAATACCTCGCTAATAAAAGGTAATGTTTGCCACTTGTATGCAGTTGGAACGGCCTCTAGTTTGGTACTCTTGGAAATTACGAAGCTGATTACTTGCTCTTCATCATTATAAGTAATCGATTCTGTTACGAAGTTATTTGCGGATTCAATGTTCAAAACTTCATGTATTCTCATTCCTGTAAACATCGCGATAAGAATATACCCTGCGGCTAAAAGCCTACTCTGCATGCTCCTTATATCATTTCCATTCGTTATACCAAATTCCCCATATGGAAATAGTTCTTGGTAAACAGGTTTGTAATAATGATCACCGTTTTCTTTTTTTATTACTTTATATTTTCTGATTGTTTTGAACTTTTCTTTCGCTTCTCTTATATCAACAAGCTTTTGGTAACACTCAATCTGATCGGTGGCTTTTTCGTAAAGTTGTCTAGCTATGATGTCAGGCATTTCAATGGTTGTTTTCTCGAATCTTCCTATTGTTTTAGCTGCGTTCGCTCGTGACCATTCGGTTTCAGTTATTCCTTGCAGAAGCGATACTTTCAGTCCATCAATCAGCTTTGGGGATTGTATTTCGATATAGCTAAAGCCTTTTACTCTAGCCATTAATGTTCTATTGGTTAATTGTTTTGCTGCTATATGAGGCGTATTAATAATATCCTCTCTTAGGTTATTTACGTCTTCTTCAGTAATATCAGCTAAACGCTTTATACTGTATTTGTGCATGAATCTAAGTAGTGTTTTTAACCCGTATCGTTGGCCTTTTACTAAGGTCGATAATTTTGGATTGGTAGGTATCGGATCGATAAGCAGTGAGTAGGTATATGCTTTAGCAATATCTAAATACACTTCGTTGCCGAGACTGCACACAGTAGTTCCATCCTGAAAGGTAAATAGATTAAAGTTAAAGGTAACATAGGCCGCTCGTAACTCAGGATTTTCAGTACTAAAATCCCACTTATTATCGCGATAAAATGAGTTTTTCGATATCCGTATATTATCTAGAGTTAATATTGGTCTTGAAATGAGGGTTAGAATGTTATCCATGTTTACATATCCTTCGCTAAAGACCATTCAGGGAGTGGATTGTCTATTGCTTCGCTTTTAAGCCTCTCAACAATGGATTTGTTGTATTTAGGAAGAATATAAGTCTCCCACATATAGCGCTTCTCTGTAGTCGCTAGATGGTACTCTTTCTCATCAATCTCACCGATTGCGACCGCACTTTCATAGTAGTTTATAAAGCAAAAAAATTTTTTAATATCTAATGGTGTAATAACTAAATTCTGGCACCCAAGGCATACTTCTGTATCTGCACTACATGCAGTGTCATTACTCTGGTTTAGCACTGGTGAATCAAATGGGTTTTTACAGTGAGTTAAAACGTTTTCTTGAATGTTGGTAGGGATATCTGATTTAAACTTAAATGGTTTATCTGTGTTAGATGCAAGATCGACCAGCATTGCTTTCTGGTGCAGACCGCGCCTTGCTTTAAATATTGGATCGTTTAGACGCCTCAAGTAGTCGGATGTAGTTGCTGATCTTTTATGGCCCAATAGAGATTGCAGATAATTTAAATCTTCAGTTCTCAAATACTCTTGCCAAGCTAAAGTAGGCCTGAATAAACATCCTTTAAGTTCGATAATGTCCCCATCGTTAGAGCTGCGTAAATTATTGTCAAAGGCAAATTTTCTTATTCCTCTCTGAAATGATTTCATCGAGTGTACTTTAGGATCTAGATATCTGTAAGCATTTGTTATCCATAACGCTTTTTCACCTTCAGGCCTATAGGCTGCCGTAATGTTGATAACACGTTGTATTATGCGTATAGGCCAACTGTCTCCGCTACGCTCAACTGAAATTGTTTTGCCTCTTTTGTGAGAACGAAATTTGTCCCACCTAATGTGTTTACGATTAGGGTTTATTGGGTCTTGCTCTATACAATCAATTGTTAATCTATGTATTGTACTTGGGTTGAGTCCTGTACGGATAAGTAACATCAAATAGTATGGTGCCAAGTCATTTATAGAAACTCGATTTATTACGTTGTTTTCCTCATAGAAATCTTTGATCCAAGTAGGGTGGTGCTGTCGGAACCCAATATAAAATTTGGGGTGTTGTGACTTTATTTCATTATGATTTAGTGCCTTGCACTCAATTTTATTTTCCCAATACCATTGAAGATAATCTTTACTGGCCCAAGGTGTTTTAAACTTGATGGGCGCAGGCTTACCTATGTAGCGTGATATATAGTTTTCGCTAGCCCCAATTTTTTTATAAAAAGATTCTAATGCTTCGGCTCGTGATGTCGAGTACTCAGCTATTCCCATCGCGAATGATGTCCCCTTGGGCTTCTTGCTGATTTCTCCCAAACTTAGCCTTGCACACCCTAGGTGATTCTCCCAGAACCAGTGACAATATTCTTTGCTAGCCCAAAATGATCTAGTCTTTTTGTTTGGAATAAATGGTGCAATGTCTTCAAGGGGGGGCTCCTTACCTATCCATTTGGGGATGTATGAACTTTCTAACCGAGATGAAGTCGTTCTTAATTCTTTTACTACTAGATTTAAGATAGCCTTAATTTCCTCCTCACTATATCCTTCATGGCTGATTGTCATACTATTTGATTTTGGGAACATATTAAGCGGTAAGATAAAATCATCAGGAACTGAGTGATGATTTTTAAATTGTTTAAAAACTTTAGCCACACTCCGAAAAGTATTTCCAGCAATAGAATACTTAAGCCCTGAATGGTCTCTTAGCCACCGAGCATACTTTTTAAGGGTGAGGTGATTAAACATTGAAGGCGAGGTGATGCCTTCGCTTTTAGTAAACTTTAAAAAGGGTCTGATTCTTTCTTTCAATGATACCCTAGTTAAATGCCCGTGCGAATTCCGGTTCTTGTATATTGACCAACAACAAAGTGCAACAATACTCCTTGTTGCATACTGGAGCTCATTGTTGAAATTATAAGAGTAGATGACCCCCGTATTTTTACACTTTATTGAGAATTTTAAATCGTTATAGGCTCTTTCTTCATCCCTGGCTAACCTTGAAATGCTGACGTATTTACTCACTAATGGTTTCCTTAGCAATTTTGTCTATTTCGCGTTGAAGTGAATTATATGTGCCAGAATAAGCAACGAGAATGGCTGTATGGACGTAATACTCGCGTGTTGTTTCTTCGCTAGTATGTCCTAGTAACTTTGATAATGCTGTTAGGTCATGATTAAGTAGATAATGATAGGTTCCAAATGTGTGTCTTAACAAATGGGGATGAGCATGAACACCTATTTGTTTACTTGTTTTCCTGAATAGTTTTTGTATCCAATTAACACTTAAAGGATGTCCATTTTGAGTGATAAATAAAGTATCGCTCACAATGCTCCCTGCCTCTCTAAGTTGATCTAGTTGTTTTTCACGATCGATATCAACATACTCCCACAACTCAAAAAGAAGATCATTCGGGATCAGTATTACACGTGCTTTCTGCCCTTTACCTATAACACGAGCCGGTGTTGAATGGCCTCTAGTATTAACTTCAGGTAAATCCTTGAGTGGGAAATTACACGCTTCTGATACTCTTACTCCAGTTTGTAACATAAATGATGTAAGAAGAACGTTTCGTCTCTTAACTAAATGATTCCTAGAACCGGTTAACTCACCTACTGCTGATACGAAACTTAATGCAGCACCAAGCTGCAAGAACTTTATAGGTTCATTTATTGCCTTGGCATGATGTCCCTTTATCTTGTATCGCTTGCTAGCTGATTGTCTAAGGTTGTTTATTTCTTCCGGATTAAGGTTCGGACAATACCCTTTTTTAGATGCCCACAAGAGAAACCTGTAAGCACCAGATGCTCTTGAATGAACAGTATTCCACGATAATTCTTGGCCATTCTTTTTTTTATATTCACAGAGAGCATCAATGTAATAATCGAATATATTGTCATCAATTTCAGATAGATTCTCATCTATAGATGAGATCCACATTATGAATTCCTTGATGTGTTCAGCATTTGTTTGAAGGCTTTTAGCATTATTTTTGAGAGCTAAGCTTCGAAGGTACTCATTAATTTCCAAGCATGGAGATAAATTTGAATAAAATAACTGAGGTATGTTATCCCCTAGCCTAGAAACTCTTTTCAGTGAAGAAACATTGAAATTACAGCCAATTACTATCATTTTAGTACCTCATTATTTGTACCAATCTAAGTAATTTAAGAAACCGAATCAACACTAGTTGGTAATTCTAGTTTTTCTAAATATGATTCTGAATGAAATTATATGTTGGATCTTCACTTAAATTCAGTAATTTGACACTTTAATAAATGCATATATTGTTATTTTTTATAATCCTTACTACTAGATGAATTGTTTAGATTATATGTAATATTCAATATATATATGATACTTATGTGAGTCCTACTAACGCGGCAAACCAATAATAAACACTTTACTAGCCAGCTCATTTGCCAAAGTCGATTTAGGCATAGCGGCTTGTGGTGATGTCGATACTTCAGTCAGCTTAGATGTCATTAATTACAGTCGCATTGGGTTATATAAATTAAAGGTTATAGAGACAGTAAACGATTATACCGAAATGCCTGCCAAGGTGTTATCGAGCTTGCTAATGGGCCATGAGGCAATTAGCTACTCTATTCGCCTCATTTTTCGAGGCGAATAAATTGCTATTTGCCTCATGTTGTAAGTAGAATAGCTGGGTATGTGCATCAATACAGTATTTTAGTCAGCTAAACAGGAGTTAATATGTGGATTTGGCAACAGCAAGAATGGCCAGAGTTTGTATGGGATAATACTCGTATAAGTGCACTATTGAGGCAAATTCAATTTAACCAGGGTTTGCTGCTGGGTAAAATGGATTCTGAATCCGCGAGTCAATGGACACTCGATACCATGCTGGCCAATATCGTTCATTCAAGTGCTATTGAAGGAGAAAAGCTTAACGCATTTTCTGTACGTTCCTCTTTGGCGAATAAGCTTGGCGTGAGTGAAGAAAAACCTTATCCCACCACGACGCAAACTGATGGTTTAGCAGATATCACCTTAGATGCGCTACAAAACTGGCAACGTCCGCTGAGTTTAACGCGGATTCTAGGTTGGCATTCAATGTTATTTCCAGAAAACCAAACGGGGTTTAATCCTGTTGTTGGCGGTAAGTTACGTGGTAATGAACCTATGCAAGTAGTATCTGGCCGTTTAGACAAACCTACAGTGCATTTTGAAGCGCCTCCACGCAATACACTAGATCTTAACTTAACGCCGTTTTTTGAGTGGTTTAATCAATCGCGAAATCAACCTAATGTCGACCCGCTCGTGCGCGCAGCCATCACCCATTTGTGGTTTGTCACCTTGCACCCGCTTGATGATGGTAACGGACGTATAACGCGTTTACTCACCGATTTAGCACTCGCGCAAGCTGAGCATCGCTCGATTCATTTTTACGCCATGTCAGTTAGTATTCTTGAGCGACGCAAAGCCTATTACGCAATATTAGAGTCTACCCAGCAAGGTGGCTTAGATATCACACCTTGGCTGCTGTGGTTTTTAGACACCTTAAATGACGCTATTCAACACACGCTCAATAGCATTGAGCAAACTACTGCTAAAACCCAATTTTGGCGTCGAGTTAACCAACGCTTACTCACTCCAGCGTTAACCACAGAACAAGTTAAGGTACTTAACCGGCTGCTTGATGGTGACTTTAATGATGGGATCAGTAGTAGCCAGTATCAAAAAGTGGCTAAAGTCAGCCGCGCCACGGCCACCCGACATTTAGCTCAACTTGTGGATCAACAGTGTTTAGCCAAAACTGGCGCAGGCGGTAGAAGCACAAGGTATGTGTTGTTGGTGTGAGTTAAATCTTAATATGTGACTTATAGTCCGTAGACTCATTGTCTACATGTTTGCATCATCATGAAAACCTTTTTTTAGGATTTTCATGGAAGATTTGATACTAGTTTCATTTGGTGCCTACTTTAAAAGTTTAAGGGTTTCAAAGGGATTATCACAAGAACAACTTGCGCTAAAAGCTGATTTAGATCGGACATATATCAGTGGAATCGAAAGAGGGAAAAGAAATGTTAGTTTGATCAATATTGTCAAACTAGCAGAAGCTTTGGAGTTACCTCCTAAGCAACTTCTTGATTTTAAGTTCAAGGAATAAATATGTCTAACAGAGCATTTTATTCCGCACCTCTCGAACAGTTTTTAGTTGCTGACGCCTTGTCTATAAGTGGTGAAATATCCGCAGCTCATACTCAGCAACTACAGCATCAGCAATCCAGAGCTTGGGGAGCTGAAATAGATATACTCAAAAGAGAACTGAAATTATGTGGTACTGATAATACACATATCTTTTTTGAGTTTATGATCCCAAGAATGGGACGACGTGCTGATGTTGTTCTTGTGGTGAAAGGTGTCATCTTTGTTATCGAATTCAAAGTGGGTGCACAACAAATTAATCATGCCGATTTAAGGCAAGCCCATGGTTATGCACTCGATCTAAAAAACTTTCATAGTGGCAGTCATGATAAATTTATCGTGCCCATTTTAATTGCTACGAATTTAGCTAAACCAACATCCCAGCAAGCATTATTCAAATTAGACTTTGCATTTGATAACGTAGCTTCTCCGATTGCTATTCATTCAGGTCAAATACTTAATGCAATTAATCAAATAACTACATCTTTAAAGCAGGTTGAGTTTGATGCTAACCAATGGGCTGCATCTGGTTACTTACCAACTCCAACAATCATCGAAGCTGCACAAGCTCTTTATGCCCAACATAACGTTGAGGATATTGCTAAAAGTGAAGCGGATACTCAAAATATCGGCCAAACAAGTCAGCAATTATTGCAGCTAATACACGACGCCCGTGAAAGAAAACGCAAAGTGATTTGTTTTGTCACCGGTGTCCCTGGTGCGGGTAAAACACTTGTTGGATTAAATATTGCGAGTACTCATTCAAACCCAAAAGAGAAAGAGTATTCAGTATTCTTGAGTGGCAATGGCCCTTTAGTGTCGGTGTTACAAGAGGCCTTAGCTCGTGATCGAAAAGTAAGAACTGCTGATACAATGGCATCTTGTCGACGACAGACAGAGCAGTTTATTCAAAATATTCATAAGTTTAGGGACGATTCTTTATCTGGTACGGTTCCGCCTGAACAGGTCGCAATATTTGATGAAGCACAAAGAGCTTGGAATAAAGAGCAAACTAGTAAGTTCATGCAAACAAAACGCAATCAAATAGGCTTTAATAAATCAGAACCCGAATATCTCATTGAAGTCATGGATCGTCACGAAGATTGGGCCGTAATTATTGCTCTGGTTGGTGGAGGGCAAGAAATTAATACCGGAGAGGTGGGGTTGTTAGGTTGGCTTAATGCACTAGACGAAAAATTTAGTCATTGGGATGCTTATTACTCTGCAGATTTACTAAATGGGGAATATGTGGCATCAAATTTAACCGCTAACCATTTATCAAAAGGAACAATCTTACCGTGTTTGCATTTAGCAACTTCGATGCGGTCATTCAGGGCGGAAAAACTATCCAGCTTTATTCATTATTTGATTGATGGTAATAGCGTATTAGCTTGGAAATTATTCATTACGTTCTCGCACTTATATCCTATTAAAGTGACTCGAGATTTAGACACTGCAAAGAAGTGGATAAAGTCGCAGAGTCGAGCTACTGAAAGTATTGGCATGCTTGCTTCATCCAATGCAATACGTTTGAAAGCGGAAGGTATTTTTGTAAAAAACAAAATTGAACCTAAAGATTGGTTTCTAGGTCCGCCGGAGGATATTCGCTCATCTCACTTCTTGGAAGATATTGCGACTGAGTTTGATGTTCAAGGTTTAGAGTTAGATTGGTGTTTAGTTGCTTGGGACAGTGATTTTCGATTTAAACCTACTGGGAAAGAACATTGGCGATTTCGCGGAAGTAAATGGGAAAAGCGCCAACAAGAACAAACTCAAATCTATTTAGAGAATGCTTACCGAGTGCTGCTGACTAGAGCGAGGCAAGGGATGGTTATTTTTGTTCCTAGTGGAGATGACTCTGATAAAACAAGGCTGTCTGAGTTTTATGATAACACTTTCGATTTCCTACAACGTTGTGGTATTACCGTTGTTTAGGATTATTTGATTCCATCAAAGCCTGCCATATAGGCATATGCAACTGCTGAAAACAGGATGTTTTCGTCAAGCCCCCATGGATGGGTTTACGGCGTGCAGGGGACGATATGGTGGGCGGATTAACCCATGAACCTGTCGATAACTCATCAGATAATTGTAGTTTTCTAGGTCTTTGTTTTTAGTTCATCGGTCTTTAGGTTCTCAATGATTAAAAACAAAAATGGCAGCCATATTGGCAGCCATTTTTGTTGATGCTAGCGACTTTTTTTGGTCAATTCACTAGCGGCTAATCGCGTTGTTGGCCCAAAGCTCAAAGTCAAAATGTTCGCTGAGATTAGTTAATAGCCATCGATATAAAGTAACCAACAAATGTGGCGGTTACCACGCCAATAAAGCCTGGAATAATAAAGCTGTGGTTGAGTACGTATTTACCAATATGGGTGGTGCCGGTTCTATCAAAACTAATTGCGGCTAAATCACTTGGGTAGAATGGGAAAAAGAAGTAGGCATAACACGCGGGCAGCACGCCGATTAATACCGGTGCAGGGATGCCAAGTGAAAAACCTAATGGCAGCATAATGGTTAATACCGCAGCCTGGCTTTTTAAGAAGATCGATGACACAAACATCGCGATAGCAAATGTCCATGGATACACGCTGACAATGTCGCTTACCGCGCTCACCAAATAGGTTTTATGGTGCTCAATAATGGTGTCACTCATCCATGCGATACCAAAAATGATAATGACCGCTGTCATACCCGCGGTGAACACGTTACTGGTGACAATTTTTTTCGGTGATATATTGGTGGCGAGTAAAATTATCCCACCGACAGACAGCATCATAAACTGAATTGCTACCGACATTTTTACGCCCGCTGGCAGTATTTGCTTACTAAACATTGCCACCATGATAACGGCAAAGATACCGAGTAAAAATACTGTTAAGCCTTTCTTTGCCGTTGATTCTGCTTGTGGCGTTTGCACTTCATCCGCTTTTGGATCGGTTAATGATTCACGAAACTCATCATCTGTTAAACGTGCCTGAAACTCTTCATCTTTATCTAAATCTTTACCGCGCTTTAAGCTCCAAGTACACGCCACTAGCAAGCCTGTTAGTGTGGCGGGAATGGTCACCATGAGTACATCAAGTAAATTAATATCTAGATTGTTATCAACGGCGGTGGCAAGTACTACTGCAGCGGCAGCAGCAATAGGGCTGGCGGTTATACCCATTTGTGATGCCACAGTTGCCATGGCTAATGGGCGTTCAGGGCGGATACCTTTCTTGTATGAAACATCATAAATAACAGGAAGCAGGGGATAAACTGAGTGGCCAGTGCCGACCAGTACGGTTAACGAATAGGTACACAGTGGGCCTAGAAAAACGATGTGTTCAGGGTGTTTGCGTAACAGCTTTTCAGCAAATTTGACCAACAGCTTTAAACCGCCAGTGGCCTCTAATGTTGCAGAGGCTGCGACTACGGCCAGAATTATTAACATGACGCTGACTGGCGGTGAGCCTGGGGCAATGCCAAATACAAAAGCGAGTACCGAAACACCTAACCCGCCCAATAAACCAAAGGCGATTCCGCCGTGGCGAATACCAACAAATATCACCGCTAATAACAGCAGCATGTGTACATAAAACATCGTGTTCTCTCCCCATGTAGGTCGTTATTATTTTTAGCCTTTTGAAGTTATCTCACTCTCTCTTTGAGGTTCGTGATTTAACTCAAGCTATTGAATGGGATGTGAAGATAAATGTTTAAAACGTGAACAACATTCTATACAAGCGCATATATTGAGTTGTGGCACTTCTGTTGGGGAGGGGAAATGGAATTGGCCGTGCAGGTTATTCTGCTACATGCCCTGTTTACTTGTGTTGAGTCACATGTTGAGGCATTACTGCTAGTGCGACATCAGCAGCCAGCCTCTGATGTTAAAAGATCATTATCTGATAAGGCTTTGGAAGGTGTAGTAAAAGGCGGTAAGTCAAATATGTCGAGAAGCCCCCCCGTGATCACAGTGAAGTCACGGGGGGAAGTTACTATTGTTTAATTGCCTGATGTTCGACCATTTGGTTGTAGCTAAAGCCAGTGATTTGATTTTTATTATTACGGGTAAATTTAAGAATTAAATCTTGATGCTGCTTTATAACATATCCGTCAATGAGTAACTTATCACCCTCTATGCTGAGCAGTTTAGATGTAAAACCATTCTCTTCTTTGGGGATTGGTGAGGAGTTTTGAATGCCTTTAATTTTTCCATCTTTATCGAAAAAGACCGACATATCTACAATGCCTTTTTCAAAAATTAGTCGCTGCTGGATCTCATCATTATCAATACTTTTTGAAAAGCTATAGTGATTTTCTAAAGCGCCAAGTTCTGCTTCTAATTGCTGCCAAAACCCTTGAAAAACATCGAGCGGTGCAGAGGCCATTTGTTCATCAAAAATTTCAGCTAATTTAGTTAACTCATTGGTATTAAGCAGGTTAAATAATTTTGTGGCTGTGTCAGTGAGTTGATCTGGTGGTAGGTGAGTCACTTGCGCTAAGTTATATAATGTCCAATTTTTTAAGCCAATGGTGTTAATTTTCAAAGTATTATCTTTGAGTGTTATCGCTATTTGATGGTCATCATCAAACGCATAACGGCCTACATATTGCTGTAAATCTAGGGTGTTATTGCTTACTAAAGACACTATATCGGGCGTTTTATGGGCTAACAAAATCCCTGAAACTTGTTGAATAATTTTTTTTCTCATATCAATTGAGAGGTCAATATTACTAACATTATGTACATGATTCATATATATAATAATGGTTATATTTTGCTCTGGAAGGTAAATAAAATCTGCTACTGTGCCTGCAGTTGCACCATCATGGCGATAGGCTTTTTGACCCCATAATGTTGTCATTTCCATGCCATAACCATAAAACTCATTATTTCTTCTCAAATCCACAGGGTTAGAGAGTAAATAATCAAACTTCTTGTCTTTGAATATTTTATGGGCATTCATTGCATCTACCCATTTGAACAAATCTCCTGTGGTTGAATAAAGGCTTGCTGCACCGACTAACCAACTGTTGTCTATTTTAGTGGTGTGTACTTTGTCGGAACCTATGCCGCTATAGCTCTCGACTAACAGCGGGCTATTGTCAGGTCTGGATGCACTAGTATTTTTCATGCCAGCAGGTTCGAAAAGGTAGGTTTTTAGGTAATCAGCGTAAGTTTTTCCTGATGCTCGCTCAATAATGTCAGCTAATAAAATATAGCCAGTATTGGTGTATTCATAACGGCTGCCTGGTTCAAATGAGTTAGGCAGATCTTTAAAGCTATCAATTAATGATTTCTTTGTTACAGGTAAGGTTTTCTCGTGCATGAGTGGATCATTATCACCGTCAATACCTTTACCCGTATCCATAGGATCTGGAATACCGGCAGTATGAGTTAACAGTTGGTAAATAGTCGCTTTTTGACCCACTTCATTTTGATAATAGGGTAGGTATGTCGCTATGGGGTCTGCTAATGATAATTTACCTTGTTGGGCTAATAATAATATGGCGCTAGCGGTAAATTGCTTTGAAATTGAACCTATTGCAAATACTTTATCACTATCATTGTTAACTTCAGTTTTTACATTCGCGGATCCATAACCCCGGCTATAAATAATTTTATCGTCTTTTTTAATCGTTATTGCACCATTAAAACGACCAAGTTGCTCATATGAAGCCATTAATTTTGAAATTTCGGTTACGTCATATTCATTTTCGTTAGCTTGGACATGGCTTATTAAACCCAAGGTTAGAATTATAATGGCTATATTTTTAATATTCATTTGATCACCTAAAACCCATACTATGTACATTGCATTGCTAGGTAGTCTAGTTCAATAAATTATACATAGCAATACAATGTACGTAGTTAAATTTATTTGGCATAGTAATCATGGAGTTTAGATGATATGTTCATCAAGTGACCTAGGTTATCTGTAAGCGGTCAATGAACTGGTGAAGCTTATTCTGCTTCACCTAAATCAACATTCCACGGCAGCAAATCAGTCATATCATCTAATGGTGCACGCTTGGGTAATTCCGTAAATAGATGACGGAAATAGTAGTAGGGATTCAAATCATTGGCACGGCAGGTCATCACCAGGCTATATAAGTTCGCACTGGCTTTAGCGCCACCCACCGACGTCGAGAACATCCAATTTTTTCGTCCTGTGGTAAATGGCCTTATATCTCGCTCTGTAACATTATTATCAATACTGATATCCCCATCTTCAAGATAGGTCAGTAATTTGGGCCACTGATTTATGGTGTAAGTGATGGCTTTGCCCAATGCCCCTTTAGGTAAAACATGTTGGCTGTTCAGCCAAGCATAAAATTCATTGAGGATAGGTTCGGCCTGTTGCGTTCTCAACTGTTGACGCGCTTGGGAAGTTAAGTGTTTTGCCTGTTTTTCTATCCCGTAAAGTTTGGCTATGTAACTGAGCGCTTTTTCGGGTTTACCTGCTTTTTGAAGGCGATGCTTTTTGAGCATCGGTAAATTTCCTTCTCGCATGTGCCATACAAGCGGCTTGAGTGACCTGTTCAAGCGTATTGTAAGCACTGTAGCCATCGGTCAGGAGGTAGCCTGAGTATCCCGTTAGGAAATCCTTTACACAGGCAGCGGCACGACTCGGTTGATAGTCGTAAATAACCGCTGGGTTTTCTGCAAATTCACCACTGCGGTAAACCCACATGTACGACTTAGTTTCGGCTTTTCTGTCTTCTTCTCGAAGGACTTGTACCGTTGTTTCATCGGCACAAATCAGCTTTTCGCTCAGGAGCTTATCCTTCATTGCATCGATAATGACTTGGACTTTATCACCTAGCTGTACACACCAATTTGCTAGCGTGCCTCTGCTTATATCAATTCCTGAGCGATTTAACATATCAACCTGGCGATACAGTGGTAATGCATCCACGTATTTAGCCGTGACAATAGCGGCAAACGTTTCAGCACTGCCCATGCTTTTAGGCAACATACTCGCAGGCTTAGGGGCCGTAATGACTTTATTGCTGACGTGTGTTTTTTCACATTGACGACACGTGTATTTGGTACGCTCATGACGGATAACGCTGACTTTCTGTGGAATGATTTTGAGCTCTTCGCTGACTTCTTTTCCGCATTCATGAAGGGGTGTTTGGCAACATTCACAACAAGGGGCACTGAGTTCGTGCAGATAAACTTCACGCTCAAGCGCTTCAGGTAACGGTTTTCTGCCTGTTTTAGCCTTGCTCTTATTTACGTTGGGCAACGCATGTTGCTGCTCAGCTTCGTTAAACGTGCCTTTGGCTACCTTTTCACTTTGTGATGAAAAACGTTTTGATTTACTTAAGTTGAGTTGTTCAATAAGCAGCTCAGCTCAATTTGAGTTTGAAGCTCACTCACTTGCTCCTGCTTAGCTTGAAGCAATACTTTTTGAGCATCATTCTCTTGCTGTAGTTGCAGCAACATAGCTTTGAGTTGTGCTATATCATCAGGTAGGTCAGTCAAGGTGGCTCAGGGCTTAAAAGGTTATCAATATCCTTAGTCTGACAGCGAAAATGATCGTTCAAGTAAAAATTTGCGATCAACATTCGCCGTCACACTTCAAGTCCAAATATGGGTCGATGCGCCTTAGGATTATCTAAGGTTAATCCCGATAATAGCCACTGTAATTGCTGCTTGCTGATATGAACTGCGCCATCACATTTAGGCACCGGCCACTTAAAGTGGCCTTTTTCGAGGCGGCGATAATAAAGCCAAAATCCATTGGTATCCCAAAATAATATTTTGAGCTTATCGCGGTGTCGATTACAAAAGATAAACCAGGCCTGGCTAAAGGGGTCCATTTCAAGTGTGTCTGCGACGATTAATGATAATCCATCAATCGACTTTCTCATGTCGGTGACACCGGACACTAAATACACGTTACCAGTGGGAGTCATTGTAGTGCTGCAACCCAATGTTTGATTTGTGTTTGACTGAGCATCGAAGGGAGTTCAGCGCGAATACCGTTAGGTAATAATAGCACCACGACATCAGTGCTTTCCTGGTCAAAGACAATGGGCTGAACATGTTGCTTGGCCTCTTTACTGTTGAGTTTTTTGACCCAATAGTAAAGTGTTTGATAGTGGATTGACCGCTCAGTACAAAATTGTTTAATCGGTAAATGGCTTTGTTTGAACTCAGTCAGTATTTGAGTCCAGTGGTCATGTTTTTGCGATTGATTCATAGCACCTCCTTTGTAAAGAAGCACTATGCCAAAAGCTGATTTTTATTGGTATGTGGGGTTAATTGACCGCTTACGGTTATCTTCGATTAATAACAACATTTTTAAAGTAATACCGAACAGAAATTGCAATGGTATGTATATCGTTTTACTATGTAGGCATGATTAAATTATTAAAGATAACTGTGCCATGCTTTCTGATCAGATCATTGACCGATGGTTGCCTCAATTTCGTAAAGGTTTACTAGAATTTATTATCTTATTAAAGTTAAAACAAAACATGAGTTATGGTTACGAAATAGCGTCGGAGATTAAAAATCTTACTTCAATAGAAGTCGCCGAAGGAACGCTTTATCCGTTACTTAACCGTTTAAAGCGTGATGGATTAGTTCAAACAGAATGGAAAACAGCCGAGGTTGGTACGCCACGTAAGTATTACCAAATTACCGACGCTGGTATTGAGACTTTAGATAAAATGAAAGTAATTTGGACTAATACGCATAGCTCAGTGCTAAAAATGGTGATGCAATCATGACACATCAATTTCCTATTAAAAGTGAAACATCTAAAAAATTATGGAGTAACTTTGAGCGCGAACTTAATCACAAGTTAGCACCTTTATCGGTAAGTGAAAAAGATGATATTAAGATGGAAATTTTAAGCCATCTATATGAGTCAGCTTTAAATGATGGCGCTGAAAGTGAAGAAAAAAGAATTATTAATGCTATTGACCGTTTAGGTGAGCCTGATTTATACCTGACACCATTAATTTCAGATATTTTGCATGCGCAAAGTGTCGCTAAAGGGCACCCCAAAGCGATATTAAAAAGCTTATTACAAATTACTCAAAAAAGCTTATTACACTTGTCTTTAACTACTATTTTTGGCTTTGGATATTTTATTTCATTTATCTTTTTTATTATGGGAATAATGCATATATTCAACCCTGAAGTTGGCATTTGGCTGGATAATAATGGTGGGTTGCTATCACTCTCTTTTTCTCATCAAGATAATGCAACTCAATGGCTGCCTGCGCAGTTTTCATTTATCGCCATTTTAGCTAGTGTTTTTGCCTATTGGGGTTTAAGTAAACTATTGTATCTGTTGTTTTTTAAACCTAAGGTTAATAAACAGAGCTCCTATTAGTGCGCCTGCGCGTTTTTCAACGCTATTATCTAAAAACAAAACCTTTAAGTGATTAATTTTAATCGGCTGTAGCTTAAGCATTGGTCATCAACACGTAGAAAAATGAGGTGAAGGTAAAGTGTCATCTAAAGTGCGTTGCGATCAAACTTTTTGGTTGTAGCGCCAACGGAAGGACAAGTAGGGGAAAATGCTTCCCAGATTTATTTGTAGTGCAGATCCTAGTTTAATTTAGTCACCAATTTTGACGTAACAATAGTAAACCATCAAACTCCTGCAAAAACATAAAACCCAGCAAATGCTGGGTTTTATTGGGTCATTTTTAGCCTGTTAAAACAGGCTAAAAATTTATTCTACGTTCTGGATCTGCTCGCGCATTTGCTCAATCAATACTTTTAATTCTACAGCGGCAGAAGTGATTTCTGCACTGATTGATTTAGACGCCAGGGTGTTTGATTCGCGGTTAAACTCTTGCATCATAAAATCTAGACGGCGACCTTCGCTGCCACCTTTTTTAAGAATGCGGCGAGCTTCTGCTACGTGAGCTTCAAGGCGGTCCATTTCTTCGGCGACATCTTGCTTTTGCGCCAATAACACCATTTCTTGTTCGATACGGGCAGGATCTAATTCGCCTGCGATATCGGCTAAGCGGTTAGTCAGTTTGTCGCGTTGATACTGCATGACGGTTGGCATGTGGTCACGCACAACCTTTACTTGCTCCATTACACCGTCTAAACGGGTAAGTAGCATGTCTTTAATGGCTTCACCTTCACGGCCGCGCGCTTCGATAAACTGATCGATAGCACTGTCAAACGCGATCATTAAATCGGCACCGATGCTATCCATATCTTGTTCTGCAGCGGACAACACGCCAGGCCAACGCAGCACATCAGTTAAGCTGAGTTCGCCTTGTCCTGCTTCTTGTTTTAACCAGTTTGCAGCACTTAACAACTGCTTTGCTAGCGCTTGGTTTAGCTGTAATTCATTACTGCTGTTGTCGGCAAGTTCATAACGTAAATTAACTTCGATTTTGCCACGATTCAGGCGTTTACGTAAGCGGTCACGTAAGACAGGTTCAAAGCTGCGAAACTGCTCAGGTAGGCGCAGGTAGGTTTCTAGGTAGCGCTGGTTGACTGAGCGGATTTCCCATGAGGCGGTGCCCCATTGTGCTTTGTGCTCGATACGAGCGTAGGCTGTCATGCTTTGGATCATGGAGTGTCCTGTTATGTTATTACGCGAATGTGGAGTGATTATAGCCGTTTTAGCCAACCGGATTAAAGGATTAGTCGATAGATTTGTGGCTTATCGCTGCTTACCATGGCATCTAACGGCGTGAAGCTCTATAATATGGGCTCAAATCTGATATGAATTCGACTACAGGACTTTTCATGCGCCCAAGTAACCGTACACCAGCTCAAACTCGCCCTATCACTATTACGCGTTCTTTTACTGCACATGCTGAAGGCTCTGTTTTAGTTGAGTTTGGCGACACAAAAGTATTATGTACTGCCAGTTTCACTGAAGGCGTTCCGCGTTTTCTTAAAGGCCAAGGCCAAGGTTGGGTAACTGCTGAATATGGTATGTTACCGCGTTCAACTCATAGCCGTATGGACCGTGAAGCGGCTCGTGGTAAGCAGTCTGGCCGTACCCAAGAAATTCAACGTTTAATTGGCCGTGCATTACGTGCCGCTGTAGACATGAAGTTGTTAGGTGAAAACACCATCGTTATCGATTGTGACGTTATTCAAGCTGATGGTGGTACGCGTACTGCGGCTATTACTGGTGCTTGTGTAGCATTAGTTGACGCACTTAATTGGGCTCGTGGTAAAGGCATTATTAAAGCTAACCCACTTAAGTTTTTAATTGCTGCTGTTAGTGTGGGCATTTATAAAGGCGAAGCGATCAGTGATTTAGAATACATTGAAGACAGCGCTGCAGAAACTGACATGAACGTTGTGATGACTGAAACGGGTAAAATTATTGAAATTCAAGGTACTGCAGAAGGCGAACCATTTAGCCATGAAGAGTTACTTGAGTTGTTAGTGTTAGCTAAAAACAGTATTCGCGAAATTGTCGATGTGCAAAAAGCTGCGTTAAGTTAATATGCTGTTGAAAAATGAGGACCGATTACGGTCCTTTTTTTTAGTCTAAAATTTGATGAAAGAGGAATAACCGTGAAAGCCTATCAACGCGAATTTATTGAGTTTGCTTTAGCCCGCCAAGTATTACGTTTTGGTGAGTTTACCCTTAAATCTGGCCGTACGAGCCCGTACTTTTTTAATGCTGGATTATTCAATACGGGTAAAGACTTAGCGCGTTTAGGCCGCTTTTATGCTGCGGCGTTAATGGATTCAGGAATTGAATTCGATTTGTTATTTGGCCCAGCGTATAAAGGTATTCCGATTGCGACTACTACGGCTGTTGCCTTGTGTGATCATCACGATGTGGATATTCCTTACTGTTTTAATCGTAAAGAAGCCAAAACCCACGGCGAAGGTGGCAGTTTGGTGGGCAGCGAGTTAAAAGGCAAAGTGATGTTGGTGGACGATGTGATCACCGCTGGTACGGCTATTCGTGAATCGATGGAAATTATTAATGCCCACAATGCCCAACTTGCAGGCGTGTTGATTGCACTTGATCGCCAAGAGAAAGGCAAAGGCGAGTTGTCGGCGATTCAAGAAGTTGAACGCGATTTTGGCTGTCAGATTGTGTCGATAATTACGCTTGCTGATTTAATCAGTTACTTGTCTGAAAAGCCGGGTATGGAAGCAGAACTTGCTTCAGTTAGCGCTTATCGTGAGCAATACGGGATTTAGTCTTTTTTCACCATGAATACAAAAACGCAGCCCCTAGATTATTAAATTAGGTGGCTGCGTTTTTATTGGCGTTTTGTTTATACACATTATTTTACTTGGTGTAAAAACTCGGCGCGGGTTGCAGGGTTTGATTTAAAAATACCACCCAATGCAGTGGTCGTGGTCGAGCTGGTTGAGTCCATTACGCCGCGAGATTTTACGCAGTAATGTACCGCATCCATTTTTACTGCTACGTCTTTGGTTTCAAGTAATGTTTGCAACGCCACTAACACTTGTTGGGTTAGGCGCTCTTGCACTTGTGGACGCTGGGCAAAAAATCGCACGATACGATTGATTTTAGACAAGCCAATAATTTTGCTACGGGGCAAATAGGCCACAGTGGCAAAGCCATCAATGGTCACTAGGTGATGTTCGCAGGTGCTGGTAAGACTGATATCTTGTACGCGGACCATTTCATCAACACCCATTTTGTTTTCGATAACCGTGATCTTAGGGAAGTTTTCGTAATCAAGCCCCGAGAAGATTTCGTCGACATACATTTTAGCAATGCGGCGTGGAGTATCAGCCAAGCTGTCATCGGTTAAGTCGAGTGACATTAAGGTCAAAATTTCACGCATATGGTGTTCAATTTTGACTTTACGTTGTTCAGGCGTGGAAGTTTTTGGCAACATCGGGGTTTCTAGCCCACGGTCTTTTAGTGCTGCTTGTACTTTTATTGCGGCTTCACTGAGTGCCATATATCCTCCAACTACTCAATATCACTGTTTATATGAGTGTACGTTAATACCCACTTGGGTGCCCGTTAAGGGACGAGGAGAATAACGCGATTTGCGCTAAATTAATACTACGGGTAACAAAAAAGCCGACCCTTTTAGCCAGGTATCGGCCTTTTGTGATTAAACGTTTAAGCGATAACTACTTTACGTTTAGGTTTTCTTTGATGAATTTGAGTGTGATTTCGTAATATTTTGCTCGGTTTTCGGCGTTAAAAAAACCATGGCCTTCCTTTTTCCATATCTCTTTTTGGAATGGGTAGTTGGCTTGATTTAACGCTTTTTCCATTGCTTCAAATTGCTCAATAGGCGCGCGCTCATCTTCTTCACCATGAATTAATAACACTTTTGCTTTCAGTTTATTAACATTGTGAGTTGGCGACATTTCACGAAGGCGTTGTATATCAGTACCTAACACCTCTTCCAAGTATGCTTCTCCCCCATAAGATTCAGGAACATCACCGGTTTTATACATTTGTTCTAAATCATAAACACCGGCAACGCCTACTGCGCATTTGAACATATCTGGCGCTAGCATTGGGCTCATTAGCGCTGAGTATCCACCAAAACTGCCGCCAGAAATACACACTCTATCTTTGTCGGCATAACCCTGATCGATAACATATTGGGTCGCATCGATAATATCGTATTGAATTTTGCTTCCCCAAGCCAAGTAGCCTGATTCTTCAAATGCTTTACCGTACCCACCCGAACCGCGGAAGTTAACCTGTAATACGGCAATGCCATTTTGTGCTAATAGCTGGTTTTCAGAGTTGAATACCCACAAGTCGCGCGGGCCATGTGGGCCGCCATGGGGGTTAACCACTAGAGGCATGTTTTTATGCTCTTTCATGCCACGAGGTAGGGTTAAATAACCATGAATCGTCACACCATCACGGTTAGTAAAGCTGATGGGACGTACTTCTGACATGTCGCTAGGGTCTAGCGCAGCATTTTCAGCGAACAAGAATTTAAGTTTGAGCTTTTTACGGTCAAATAAATAATAGTCACCAGAGTTTCTGTCATTCATTGCCATAACAATAAGGGTATTACCGTCAACAGTTTCACTGACGATACGAATACGGTGATCAGGAATTGCAGCCATTAGCTGTTGCAATGCTTTGGCTTTGGCACTCTCAGTGTCGACAAATTGATACTCAGGATATCCGTTTTCAAACTCTACCGCGTAAAGGGTGTTTGTTTGGTCACTTACCCATGTCATAAATGGATCGACAACATCATGTTGGATGATTTTTTTATGTTTAGCTGTAGCGAGTTCGACTTCATAGATAGCGCTAGTCGCGCCTTCACCATGAGCAATAGCATAAATCGATTTGTTGTCTTCGGTGAACGAAAGAGGGTAGAAATCGGTTAGTCCGCCTTTAATTCTCTCAGCATCAACCCATTCATCATTTTCATAGTAGAAGAGTTGATCATTGTTTTTCTTGTCTCTGGCAAAACTAAAGCGCACGTTTTCATTGTTATCAACTAAGAAACCTGCATTTGCGACCGGTGATGTGGTAAGGCGTTTTCGTTTACCTGAGTAAACATCGACGCGATAAACTTCTGTATATGTATAATTCTGCTTATTCCAAGGGTAAGCCATTACAAGGATATCGTCTTTATCATCCTTTAAAGTATCTAATACGAATGCAGTCGCTTGAATACCACCATTACTTTTTATTTTTGTACTTGCTGATGTATCACTGTTGTAACCAAATAGGTATTTTGATTTGCTGCCGTCAAAATTGACTGCCAATAGTTCACCGTAGTAATCGGACACTTCACGTTGAGCATGTTTATAGAGTTTTTGTAACACAACCCTTTCTTCATTGACCCAATAATAACTGCCCACTTCTTCATCGCCACTGAATTTAACCGCATACGTTGGCTTCATCGATTCAAGGTTAAGGATGAGCAAAGTGCGTTTTTCATCTTCGATTAGGATCACACCAAGGTGCTTACCATCGGGTGAAATTTTAACGCCAGAAAACTCTGAATCAGCACTAAAGTCTTTAATTTGTGGAGCAGCAAAAGTGTGGGTGGTAAATAGAACGAGCAAACAACATGTGAGGTATAAAATGCGCAGCATAAATACAGTCCGTGTAATTAATGTTAAAAATGTAACGGCATTGTATTTTATCTGAGTTTTTGGGGCAAGAGTTGTCGACTAATTATTCAGCAGAATTAGGTGGATATAGGTTTTAAATGATTTAACATCTAGGGCTACATGTTAACAGCATACAGCCCTAAAGACGGTTAACTTCTCAACAACTGTTGCTGAATAAAGGTCCACTGTTCATCAAAGTGTTGGGTTGGTTTTTGTTTAAATTCACTGCGGACAAATTGTGAAATTCTGCCTTCTGCAAAGGCGAGTAACAAGTTAGCCAGAATAGCTTCATCGATATTAAAGCCTACGCCTTCACGTAAGGTTTTTTCTCGTAAAATTTGTTTGATTTGGGTTTCTATTTTTGCAAAAAGCACATCGATACGACTGCGTAAACGTTCGTTTTCACCCAACAACGCATCGCCATTTAATACTCGCGAGATCCCTGGGTTACGTTCAGAAAATACCAATAATAAGTGCAGTACTAATTGGCAGCGAATCATAGTATCTTTTTCTTCGTCCATGATGATGTTTAAACGCGATAATATAGCATCTTCAATAAACTCAATTAAGCCTTCGAACATCCGTGCTTTGCTAGGAAAGTGTCGATAAAGTGCGGCTTCAGATACACCCACTTCTGCGGCCAGTTTGGCTGTTGTTATACGTTGACCAGGGCTGGTTTCAAGCATTTGTGCTAAGCATTGTAAAATATGCTCACGGCGATTTATTTTAGGGCTTTCAGCCATTATCTGTTCCTTGGCTCAGTGACTACTTGAAAAGGTTATTTGGTGCCTGAGTGACCAAATCCGCCTTCTCCACGATCTGAGCTATTAAACTCATCCACTAGGGTAAATGCTGCCTGTACAACGGGTACAAACATCAATTGGGCTAAACGGTCGCCTATTTCGAGTGTGAATGGTTTATCACTTCGGTTCCAACATGACACCATTAATTGCCCTTGATAATCGGAGTCTATTAATCCGACTAAATTGCCTAAAACGATACCATGCTTGTGGCCCATGCCTGAGCGCGGCAAAATTACCGCCGCAAGGCTGGGGTCGGCAACATGAATAGCGATACCGGTTGGAATTAATACCGTTTGACCAGGTTCAATCACCATAGTCGCGTCGGTCATGGCGCGTAAGTCCATGCCTGCACTACCTGAAGTTGCGTAGGCGGGTAATGGAAATTCACTGCCAATACGCGAGTCGATAATTTTTAGTTCAATGGGTGTTTTCATGATTTTTTTAGTTGTTGTTCTATCAATGTAAGTAATTGGCGCGCTAGAGTCAGTTTATCTGTTGCCGGCAGTTGTTGGCTGCCATCTTGCCAGAATACCTGTAGTGCATTGCTATCGGCATTAAAGCCTAAGCCTTGAATAGAAACATCGTTGGCGGCAATCATATCAAGCTTTTTGCGCTGTAGTTTGCCGCGAGCGTATTGTTCGACATCGTTTGTTTCTGCAGCAAAACCGACCGTAAAAGGTCGGGTAGCGTGCTGAGCTACCGCGGCTAAGATATCAGGATTTCGTACCAGCGCAAGTTGCATTTGTTCAGCCGATTTTTTGATTTTTTGATCCGCGACAGCTGCAATTCGATAATCAGCCACTGCGGCACAGCCGATAAAAATATCATGTTGTTCAACTTGGCCCATTACAGCTTCGAGCATCTGCTGCGCTGAATCAACATCAATACGCGTGACGCCTGGAGGCGTGGCTAAATTGACTGGACCAGAGACTAATGTCACCTTGGCGCCCATTTCAGCCGCTGCTTGCGCTAATGAATAACCCATTTTCCCTGAGCTGTGATTCGAGATATATCGCACTGGATCTATGGCTTCACGTGTTGGGCCAGCAGTTATAAGCACGTTATGGCCGCAGAGTGATTTAGGGCCAAAAAATTGTACTAATTGTTCTGCCATCGCAGTGGGTTCTTGCATTCTGCCTGGGCCGACTTCACCACAGGCTTGATTACCAGATGCTGGCTGCCAGATGATGAGGCCTTTACGGGCTAAATTGGCTAGGTTCTCTTGAGTGGTGATGTTTTGGTACATCTGTTGATTCATTGCTGGGCATACAATAACAGGCGCACTGGTGGCTAAACAGGTGGTGGTTAGTAAGTCATTCGCCATACCAGCGTTAATACGTGCAATTAAATTAGCTGTAGCAGGTGCTAATAGAACAACGTCAGCCCAACGAGCGAGTTCGATATGGCCCATAGCCGCTTCTGCTGCGGGATCGAGTAAATCAGAGGCTACTGGGTTGCCAGAGAGCGCTTGTATGGTCAATGGGGTAATAAACTCCATGGCGCTTTGGGTCATAATGACACGTACGTCTGCGCCACGCTCTTTCAAGCGGCGAATAAGGTCTGCACTTTTGTAAGCGGCAATACCGCCACCAATTCCGAGTAATACTTTTTTATTTGTCAGCATGATGCACATTATCCGACTCAAATCTAATTTCGGCTAACAATATCACAAACCTGTGACAAGTTACGTAGATCCAATCTCAAAAATATCGACCATACTGTGTAATTGATTCGAACTCTTTTTGAAAATGACAGTGACCGCTTATTGATGCTGTGATGGGTGATTGTTTTGTGACTAGAGTCGATTGAGTACGCGAAGTGTAATGCCACATTGAATATAAGGGACATTCATGGGAATTAAAGATTGGCCACAAGGAGAAGGGCCGCGAGAAAAATTATTGCTCAAGGGTGCAGGACATCTTTCGGATGCAGAATTGCTCGCGGTAATATTACGTAATGGTCTGGCAGGTCAAAATGCGGTGGATTTAGCCCGAAACATGATTCATCAGTTTGGTGGTTTGCGCAGTTTATTGAGTGCACCTAAAAGCCAAGTCTGTAAATTAGCCGGTGTTGGACCGGTAAAATATGCTCAATTACAGGCTGCAGCGGAAATTTCTAAGCGAATTGCGCATGAAAATCTACAAAGAGGACAAATTTTGACAAATCCTGATTTAACTCGGGACTATTTAATGAGACAATTGGCAGACCGATCCTATGAAGTGTTCGCCTTACTATTGTTGGATACCCAACATAGAGTCATTCAATTTGTAGAATTATTTCGTGGCACCATCGATTCTGCTTCTGTTTATCCTCGCGAGGTTGTAAGCCTTGTTTTGGAGAAAAAAGCGGCAGCGGTAATTGTGTGTCACAATCACCCGTCTGGCATTGCTGAGCCAAGTCAGGCAGATCGGCGAATAACTGAGCGAATAAAAAATGCATTGGCAACCATAGATGTTTCTTTGTTAGATCATATGGTTGTAGGTGATCAGGAGATAGTCTCCTTTGCCGAGCGAGGGTGGATTGTATAAACACTGCTTGATCTTATATGGTCAATCGTGTATAAAATGCGCCCTCTTTGTGCCTCGGGCGACGGCCATACGAGGCACATTAATGCTAGAGCGTTAAAAATTTGTTTTGGAGAAGATTGACATGTCAAGAGTATGCCAAGTAACTGGCAAGAAGCCAATGGTTGGTAACAACCGTTCGCACGCAAAAAATTCGACTCGTCGTCGTTTTTTACCTAACCTACAAAACCACCGTTTTTGGTTAGAAGAAGAAAAGCGTTTCGTGCAATTACGTGTATCTACTAAAGGTATCCGTATTATCGACAAGAAAGGTATCGAAGTGATTGTTAAAGAACTTCGTGCCCGTGGCGAGAAGGTATAATAGAAAATGGCTAAATCTAAAGGTAATCGTGAGAAGATCAAATTAGTATCTACTGCTAAAACTGGTCACTTCTACACTACTGAAAAGAACAAGCGTAACATGCCTGAAAAAATGGAAATCAAGAAATTTGATCCAGTCATTCGTCAGCACGTTATGTACAAAGAAGCTAAAATCAAGTAATTGATTTTTGATTCTTAAAAAAGCCCCTTAATTGGGGCTTTTTTTATGGCCGTTTGAAAATAGTCTATACTAAACTGTTGCATAAGCAGGTGAACTCAAATGGTGACTAAGTTGCTGATTTGTCAGTACTGCGTAGTTGTTTACTATGTGTGGTGCATGATTAATCTTATGGCATTGAATCAAGCTCTGTGGTCATTATTATTATGTGATGATGTTTGAGGATTGTTATTAAAGTTTAATGTAATGTTATAAATATATGCGTAAAGTATTATTCACAGTAAAAATAAGCTAACTTTTTGGCTGTAATGATTTTTTCATATAAATTTGAGACACTCTGTTTTACTTTAAGTGAAATAAAATGCTTTAAAAGTGAATTAAAATGCAATACCATTCCCTTTTGGCACTACAAATCATTGTGTGACATTTTTTGTCATAATCATTAATGCACATCAAATTTATACCGAGGTGAATTTGCCCGTGAGAACCACTGAATTAGTTGATGGATTTCGTCATTCTGCTCCTTATGTTAATGCGCATAGAGGTAAAACTTTTGTCGTCATGTTGGGTGGCGAAGCATTAGCGCATCCACAATTCCGCGGTATTTTGAATGATGTGGCTTTGTTGCACTCGCTTGGGATTGAAGTGGTATTAGTCTATGGTGCAAGACCACAGATAGATGCCGGCTTAAAGGCTGCTGGAATTGAGCCTGCATACCATAATGGTATTCGTATTACTGATGATGAAACTTTAAAGATTATCAAGCAGGTTGCGGGGGCGACTCAATTTGATATTACCGCTAGGCTGTCGATGAGCTTAGGTAATACGCCAATGCAGAATGCACAAATTAACTTAGTCAGTGGTAATTTTGTTATTGCGCAACCGCTGGGTGTTGATGACGGTGTCGACTTTTGTTTAAGTGGCAAAGTACGTCGTATTGATGCACAAGGGTTACGCCGCCAATTAGATAACAACGGTATTGTATTAATGGGGCCGATTGCGGCTTCTGTTACTGGTGAAAGCTTTAACCTGACCGCTGAAGAGGTGGCGACCCAAGTCGCGATTAAGTTAAAGGCCGATAAGATTATTGGTTTTAGTGATAGCCACGGTATTTTAGGCGCAAATGGCGAAGTGATTGCCGAACTTATGCCAGATGATATCGAAGAAATGCTCAAGACAATGTCTGAGGATGATCATACTTCAGTGGGGACTATCGCTTTCTTAAAAGCCAGTGTTGAAGCGTGCCGCCGAGGCGTACCACGTTGTCATTTAGTGAGTTATTTAGAAGATGGCGCCTTGTTACAAGAGTTATTCTCGCGCGAAGGCATAGGTACGCAAATTGTTACTCAAAGTGCTGAGCGTTTACGCCGCGCAACCATTAGCGACATCGGTGGCATTTTAAACCTGATTCGACCTTTAGAAGAGCAAGGTATCTTGGTACGTCGCTCTCGTGAGCAACTTGAAATGGAAATAGAGCAATTTATGCTTGTTGAGCGTGACAATTTAGTCATCGGCTGTGCGGCATTGTATCCATTTGAAGAAGATAATGCCGGTGAGTTTGCCTGTCTTGTGGTGCACCCTGATTATCGTGATGCAGACCGTGGTAGCTTGTTACTCAATAATATTATTGGTCAGGCACGCGTACGCGGTTATTCCCGTTTATTTGCGTTAACCACTCGCAGCATTCATTGGTTTTTAGAGCATGGTTTTAGTATTGTCGATGTTGAAGAACTGCCGAACAAGAAAAAGCAGCTTTATAACTATCAGCGTCGATCGAAGATCCTTGCTTTAGATTTATAGTGACGACGATAGGATAAACATCTCAAAAAAATGCCGGATAAATCCGGCATTTTTTTGATTCAATTTTGTACATTGCTAATGTGATTAACTCGTTACGTTAAGCCATTCAATCAATCTGTTTTGCATTAGCGGTGTTCAGCATACTCAATTTTGTGACTTGCCATTAAATGGTTATAAATGGCCTATTATGCTTGGGCTTTTGCTACAGTATTGCGTCGTTGACGTTGCAGTAGCATATCGCCGATAAAGATAATCAATGCACCCCAAATAAAGCCAAATGTAATACCTTTCTCAATATCAAACGGTTCATTAAATAATTTCACCGCCAAGATAAACATGATGCTGGGGCCAATATATTGAAAGAAACCCAAAATTGAAAAGGGAATTCTGATCGCCGCTCCAGCAAAACATAGTAATGGGATAGTGGTAATAATGCCGGCAGCGACTAAAAGTAAATTGAGGTCGAGAGTGTTGGCCAGCATGCTTGTTGTCGAGCTGTCTAAAGTGATGAATAGATAACCGAGGGCGATAGGTAATAAGATGGCTGTTTCGACCAATAATCCTGATTTAGCATCGATATTTACTTTTTTTCGTAATAAACCATAAAAGCCGAAGCTGGCAGCCAATGCCAATGATAGCAATGGAATTGATCCAAAAGATATTAATTGAACCAGTACGCCAATACTGGCTAAACTGACTGCAACCCATTGTAATTTACGCAGACGTTCACCTAAAAATACCATACCAAGCAATACGTTAAAAAGCGGATTGATAAAATATCCCAAACTGGCATCAAGCATATGGTCATTATTGACCGCCCAGATAAAAATAAGCCAATTAGCTGCAATTAGCACTGAAGTGACAAACAGTACTAAAAGTTGTTTAGGTTGTTTGAGTATCAGGCGTAGACGGCCAAAACCACCAATAAACTGCATCATGATAATCATAAAAATGAATGACCAAATTACACGGTGCATTAATATTTCTGTCGCGGGGACATGATGTAAAAGTTTAAAATACAGTGGTGCGACACCCCAAATGGTGTAAGCGCAAACTGCCAGTAACACTCCTTTACGGTATTCTAAATCAGGCATAGTGAGTCAATAATGGGCAGGAAAATAATAGATGGCGATTGTAGGTCGCCATTTTGGATGACACAAGTGATTAAGCTAATTCTTTTATAAGCTGGTTGTTTGGTTTATATATTGCGCTTATCCCACCATATAAGTACCAGTGCCAAAGGCGATATGAACTCCTTGCTCATTATGTAATTCCATCCGACATACCGATACTCGGTTACCTGAACGGATAACCGCTCCAGTACCAGTGAAGACTTCACCGCGACCTGGACGTAAAAAGTCGACTCGCATATCTATGGTACCTAAGGTGGTTAAACGTTGTTGCAGTTCTTCAAGAGTCCAATCCTCTTTACTCGCTACTAGAGCCGCAAATACTGTTAGCCCGCCGACAACATCAAGCAATGTTGCAGTAACCCCACCATGAAGAATGTTTTGATGAATATTACCAATTAGCTCGGGCTTCATTTTTATTACGACTTCAACCCCATTGATGTCGTAATGTTTAATGTCTAACCCGAGTAGATTATGAAATGGGACATGTTGATCAAAAATATCAGCAACTTGCTGTAAAGCCTGAGTTTGAATAGAGGTGGTCATGAGCAATCCTTGTCGATTTATTATTATTATAGTGAACGTTGGTTTGAAAAACGTACTGTCATAGAGTATTTAATCTAACCCTAAAGTGACCTTGACTCAATCATCTATCTTGTTTGAAAACAGACAAAGGTGTTTTGGTCCAAGACTTCTGTGGCTGAGTGCTTTAAAATGAGAGCCCCTTTAATGATGATGTTGTGTGAATGGATACTCCGATTTCGACCAATATTGCGTCCTCAGATGTGTTGACGACAGAGCAAGATGTACTTGCTGCAAGCTTACAGCAAGTTTTTGGTTATCGTGCCTTTCGTGAAGGGCAGCGAGAAGTCATTGAGCAAAGTTTACAAGGCCAAGATACGCTTGTGATTATGCCTACCGGTGGCGGCAAAAGTATGTGTTATCAATTGCCTGCTATTGTACTGCCTGGTGTAACTATAGTGGTATCGCCGTTAATTTCGTTGATGAAAGACCAAGTCGACAGTTTAATGCAAAGTGGTGTATCCGCCGCCTATCTCAATTCATCTTTACCGCGTGAACAAAGTGCTGAGGTATTACGTAAGCTTCATTCTGGCGAGATTAAATTACTGTATGTGTCGCCTGAACGTTTGTTGCGTCCTGATTTTATTGAGCGTCTTCAATCAGTGAACATTTCCATGTTTGCTGTAGATGAAGCGCATTGTATTAGCCAGTGGGGTCATGATTTTAGGCCTGAATACGCTGCATTAGGTCAGTTAAAAGAATATTTTCCTTATTTACCTTTAATGGCCTTAACTGCAACCGCAGATCATGCCACGCGTTTGAGCATTTGCGAGCGCTTAAGGGTGACGCCTTATACCTTATTATCGAGTTTCGATCGGCCTAATATTCGTTATACCGTGGCAGAAAAACTCAATGCAACCAATCAGCTGCGTCAGTTCTTAACCATTCAAAATGGCACCAATGGTATTGTGTATTGCAGTAGTCGTCGCCGAGTAGATGAAGTGGCTGAACGTTTACGCTTGCAAGGGTTTAATGCTCAAGCTTATCACGCCGGATTAAGTCAAGAAGAGCGCAGTAACGTTCAAGATAAATTTCTCAAAGATCAAATTGATATTGTGGTCGCGACGGTTGCTTTTGGTATGGGGATTAATAAATCTAACGTACGCTTTGTGGTGCACTACGATATTCCTAAAAGCATTGAAGCCTATTATCAAGAGACAGGTCGAGCTGGCCGTGATGGTTTAGATGCTGAAGCTTATATGCTGTTTGATCCAGCAGATATAGGCCGAGTCAGGCATTTAATTGAGCAATCTGAACCAGGCCCACAGCAGCAGGTCGAATTTCATAAATTACATACAATGGCTGCATTTGCTGAAGCGCAAACGTGTCGCCGCCAAGTATTACTAAATTATTTTGATGAAGTCGCCTCTGAGCCTTGTGGTAACTGTGACATTTGTCTGGCACCGCCGAAACGATACGATGGCACTGAAGATGCGCAAAAAGTGCTGTCTTGTATTTACCGTTTGCAGCAACGCTTTGGCATTCACCATGTTATTGAAGTATTACGTGGTTCTAAAGCGGCTAATATTGTCGATAGAGGCCATGATAAATTATCGACGTGGGGTATTGGTAAAGATAAATCAACTGAGTTTTGGCTCAGTGTTATTCGTCAGTTAATCCATTTGGGTTTGATGAGTCAGGATATTACCCGCGGCTCTGCGATTAAGCTCAATCCTGCCGCCAGACCAGTGTTAAAAGCTGAGCTATCGCTCATGTTAGCGGAACCAAGGATTCAATTACTTGATGTTAAGCGTAAGCCTAATTCACGCGCTCCACAGCAATATGATCGTAAATTATTTGCTCGGTTAAAATTATTGCGCCGAGAACTGGCTGAGAAAAATGACATTCCTCCATACCTAGTCTTTAACGATGCCACACTGGCTGAAATGTGCGCCATGCTGCCAACCAGTCCAGGAGAAATGTTGGCGGTAAACGGCATTGGTCAAATAAAGCTTGATCGCTTTGGCGGCGAGTTTTTAGATGAAATCACTGAATATTTGACCCAAGGTTAAGCGGTTAATTTTCGTCATGAGAATAAGACGTTTCCTGAGACTTTATTTTATTCAGTTGATTAATTA
Source organism: Shewanella vesiculosa (assembly GCF_021560015.1). Lineage (NCBI taxonomy): Bacteria > Pseudomonadati > Pseudomonadota > Gammaproteobacteria > Alteromonadales > Shewanellaceae > Shewanella > Shewanella vesiculosa. The sequence continues at coordinate 3,865,092 of NZ_CP073588.1, forward strand.
CCGCTTTTTTTACTAGTACGTCAAAAGTATCGAGTTGTTGTAAACCCGCTATGCCGATATTGACTTTGAGGGCCGTTTTCCATTCGCTGAGGACTTGTTCAATTTGGGTTGCCACTCTTGCGGCCCCGGCGGGGGATGTGTGTGGCAGTATGATGATGATTTCATCAGTGTTATGACGAAACAATTTATCTTGCTCTCTGAGAGTATGTTTGAGGCGTGGGATGATAAATGCCAAGTCCATGGTATTTATATGATTGATATTGAGTAGTAATAACGTCAGTTGATAGTGCCCTTGCTTGGCACTATTTAACATATTATCGATACATTGTTGTTGGCTTTCTTCTTGCTCCTCAATATTAAGATGCTTTGGTTTTCTGACTAAAAACAGCACTAGCCCAACGGATAAGAATAAAATAATTAGCACTGCAATGGTTAAATTTTGGTTGATATTATTGAGCGGTTTTTCTGGTATTGTGCTGGCTTCACTTTGCGCGGTGATTCTGGCTTTATACTGCATAAAATGAGCATTGTTTAACTTAGCTGCAGCTTGTTTGGCGGCATCAAAACGCTGCACTTGAAACTGGTAAGCGGATTCGAACTGCTTTTGTTCAGCGTAGTATTGACTGATAATTTGGTTAAATTCTTCTAAATCAGAAAATTGTTTAAGTTCAGTTGCTTGTTCAATAATCTCATTAAGTAGCGACAATGCTTGAATATCTTTATGTTGTGCAAAATACACTTTGGCTAAGGTGCGCTTGATGCGCATAACGTAAAGAGGCTCTTGGTATTTTATGAAAAGAGCGATGCTCGAATGTGCGAGTTGTTCAGCAATATCATAATCGCCAACGTATAAATGAATTATTGCAAGTAAGGCATATTGATTTGCTGCATCCCTCTCTGAGCTTATATCTAAATCTTTACTGAAGTTTTCGGCCAAATTTAAATAATACAGCACCTTGGTTTTATCATTTAGCGCAATATGTATAAGTGCTAGATTGATTGTCACTGTGGATTTTATTTTTCCAAAAAAGGATGTATCTTTATAAGCCGCTTCGGAAAAATGTAGAGCATCTTCATAATCTCCCATAGAGAAAAATACATTAGATATTTCTGATTGTATAAATGATTTGGGCAACAAGTACCAATGCTGAAATTGGTTTTGTGCTTCATCATAAATATCTAACGCAAAACGCAAGTCTTCAATGGCCGAATTATAATTTTCTAGGCTAGTATTTTGTCTACTTCTGGCATAAAGGCTATTTACAATTGCTTGCTTCTCAGAGTAACGCTTGGCTAAACGAAGCGCTTCTTCGGTGAGTTGTTGTTCTTGTAGCGTATTGCCAAGGCTTTGGTGTGCATCGGCTTGGCACTGAATGAAATAAGGGCGAGCGGTATCGTATTTAAACTGTCTGGCCTTCATCTCCCCTTGTTTTGCCAAGGTGATTGCCTGATTAAACTCACCAAATTCCAGCAAATTAAAGCAATGAAGTAGCGTTAAGCGCAGTGCGTTGATATTGGCTAATGGTTGTTGATTATGTTGTTGCTCAAGTGACTCAATTAGTGCTTTTGCTTCCGCGGAACGTTGAGAATTAATATTACTGATTACATTGAGCTGCTCACGAACACTCAACTGTTGAGTTTGGCTAATAATGTCGCCGGAGAGTAATAAAGATTGCGATGGTTGTGCTAAGGCTGGTGTTGCGACTAAATGCAGAGTTAGGCCGAAGATTAAAGCAAAAATGCGACTACCATGATATTCAATACTCTTTCTTGATAACGTCATCGTCATATATCAATTTTATATGGGGTACGTGCAGTATACGATTATTTATCTTGAGAAACATAAAAATATAATTGATGCAGCCACTTAGCTTGATGTTTATTTGTACTTTGAGAGGTAAGTTCATTAATTGAAAGCAAATCAATATTGGCTGATCACGTCGTTGTTTAACTGTAATGAGGCACTAGTACGCTATCATCTTTTTCACGTTAGTTAAATTAGGGTTGACACAGAAGGCTGGTCGCGTTACATATTAGGTATAGACATAATTGTATGTCGCACAATTAGCATATTTAGTTATTAAAAGTGAATATTAACGGCATGAACACACAATCAACTTTACTCGGACTCCTTCTCCTCTCACGCATACCCTGCGCGGAGTCCTTTGTGTTACATGCAAAATAATTCATTAAGCATACACAAACCCCGCGCTAACAGCCGCGGGGTTTTTTGTTTCTAGCCCTTTTGAAATGTACTAGTTGTGATGTTTGCAGTTAGGTAAATATACATGATGGTCGATGGAGAAATTCGATGTCCAATAGAGTCATAATTTTTGATACTACCCTACGTGATGGTGAGCAAGCACTAGCAGCAAGTTTAACCGTTAAAGAAAAGCTGCAAATTGCCTTGGCGCTTGAACGTTTAGGTGTTGATGTGATGGAAGTGGGTTTCCCGGTTTCTTCTCCTGGTGATTTCCACTCGGTGCAGACCATTGCTAAGACCATCAAAAATAGCCGAGTGTGTGCATTGTCTCGTGCACTTGAAAAGGACATTGATGCTGCCGCCCAGGCATTATCGGTTGCCGATCAATTTCGAATTCATACCTTTATTTCAACTTCGACCATTCATGTTGAAAGCAAATTAAAGCGCTCGTTTGACGATGTGCTCGAGATGGCCGTTAATGCGGTAAAGTATGCTAGACGTTTTACTGATGACGTTGAGTTCTCCTGTGAAGATGCCGGCCGAACCCCAATCGATAATTTGTGCCGAATGGTAGAAGCAGCGATTAAAGCGGGTGCTCGTACGATCAATATTCCCGATACAGTGGGTTATACCGTGCCAAGTGAGTTTGGTGGCATTATTCAAACCTTATTTAATCGAGTACCGAATATCGACCAAGCGGTGATTTCGGTTCATTGTCATGATGATTTAGGTTTATCGGTTGCTAATTCTATTGCCGCAGTTGAAATGGGGGCACGCCAAGTAGAATGTACTATCAATGGTATTGGTGAGCGCGCAGGGAACTGTTCGTTAGAAGAAATAGCTATGATTTTAGCGACCCGTAAAGATTTGCTTAATGTTGAGTGTGGTATTAACGCCAAAGAAATTCATCGAACCTCATCGCTCGTCAGTCAATTATGTAATATGCCCATTCAAGCTAATAAAGCTATTGTGGGAACCAATGCGTTTTCTCACTCATCGGGTATTCATCAAGATGGCATGTTAAAAGCTAAAAATACTTACGAAATTATGACGCCAGAAAGCATTGGCTTGAATCGTAACAATATGAACATGACCTCACGCTCTGGCCGCCATGTGATTAAACATCGTATGGAAGAAATGGGTTATCAGCCAAGTGATTATGATATGGATAGCCTGTACGAGCAGTTTTTAACCTTGGCGGATAAAAAAGGTCAGGTATTTGATTACGATCTAGAAGCATTGGTATTTATGGAGTCGCAAGCACAAGACGATGATAAGTATCAGCTACAGCATATGATGGTGCATTCAGATTCGACTGAAGGAGTTGCCACCGCGACAGTGCGTATTGCGGTAGATGGTCAAGATATTACCGAAGCATCGACAGGAAACGGACCAGTCGATGCGGCTTATAATGCCATTGCACGTGCCACTGGTCGTCAGATCAATATTACTAACTATAAATTAAGTGCCAAAGGCGAAGGTCAAAATGCGCTTGGGCAAGTCGATATTACTGCCAAATATAGCGAGCAGATGTTCCACGGTGTTGGTTTAGCCACCGACGTGGTTGAAGCGTCAGCTAAAGCGTTAGTTCATGTGATGAACTTAGTATACCGCGCAGATAAGGTTGCTGATTTTAAACAACAGATCCATAAAGAAAGGGAGTTAGGTAGCGTATGAGTTATCAAATAGCAGTTTTGTCGGGTGATGGTATTGGTCCTGAAGTGATGGCTGAAGCGCGTAAAGTGCTTAGTGCAGTAGAAGCGCGTTTTGGATTAGACATTAACTATACCGAATATGATGTTGGCGGCATTGCCATTGATAACCATGGTTGTCCTTTACCTGACGCTACTTTAAAAGGCTGCGAAGCCGCGGATGCGATTTTATTTGGCAGTGTGGGTGGCCCTAAGTGGGAGCACTTGCCGCCAAATGATCAACCTGAACGCGGCGCATTATTACCGTTACGTGGTCACTTTGAGCTATTTTGTAATTTACGCCCAGCTAAATTACATGACGGCTTAGAGCACATGTCACCTTTGCGTAGTGATATTTCCGCCCGTGGTTTTGATGTCTTGTGTGTGCGTGAGTTAACCGGTGGCATTTATTTTGGTAAACCCAAAGGACGCCAAGGAGAGGGGGAGGATGAGGAAGCCTTCGACACTATGCGTTATAGCCGTCGTGAAATTAGCCGAATTGCCCGTATTGCTTTTGAAGCCGCCCGTGGACGTAAAAACAAGGTCACTTCAGTAGATAAAGCCAATGTGCTGGCTTGCTCAGTATTATGGCGCCAAGTAGTAGAGGAAGTGGCTAAAGATTTTCCTGACGTTACCTTAGAGCACATCTATATTGATAACGCGACTATGCAGTTATTACGTCGTCCAGATGAGTTTGATGTGATGTTATGTTCTAATTTATTTGGTGATATTTTATCTGATGAAATTGCCATGTTAACGGGATCTATGGGGCTACTGTCATCAGCCAGCATGAACAGTAGCGGCTTTGGTTTGTTTGAACCAGCGGGGGGCAGTGCGCCTGATATTGCTGGTCAAGGCATTGCGAATCCAGTTGCGCAGATTTTATCTGCCGCATTGATGTTGCGTCATAGCTTAAAGCAAGAAGATGCCGCAAACGCCATTGAACGTGCAGTAACAAAAGCACTAGCAAGTGGTTATTTAACTGGGGAACTACTTTCTGCCGATAAGCGCAGCGAAGCAAAGTCGACAGCTCAAATGGGTGACTTTATCACTCAGGCAATTAAGGATGGTGTGTAATGGCCCAAGTGACCGGTAAAACCTTATATGAAAAAGTGTGGGATGCTCATATTGTTGCTAGCCCAGAAGGTGAGGCGCCAGTAGTGTATGTGGACCGCCATTTAGTCCATGAAGTGACATCTCCACAAGCCTTTAGTGGTTTAAAAGTGGCTGGACGTAAGCTACGTGCGCCACAAAAAACCTTTGCGACAATGGATCACAACACCTCGACCCGCAGTGCCAGTCTTGATGCGCTTAGCCCTATGGCACGCACTCAAGTTGACACTCTAGCGCAAAATTGTAAAGAGTTTGGCGTGCGCTTATATGATATTCATCACCCAAATCAAGGTATTGTCCATGTAATGGGTCCCGAGTTAGGGATTACTCTGCCAGGTACTGTGATTGTTTGTGGCGATTCACACACTGCGACTCATGGTGCATTTGGTGCATTGGCATTTGGTATTGGCACCTCAGAAGTTGAGCACGTGCTTGCAACACAGACTTTACGTCAGTTAAAAGCCAAAACCATGAAGATTGAAGTTCGCGGTAAAGTGACCGATGGTGTAACAGCGAAAGACATCGTATTAGCGATTATCGGCACCTTAGGTATGGATGGTGGTACAGGTTATGTGGTTGAGTTTTGTGGTGAAGCTATTGAAGCATTAACCATGGAAGGACGGATGACCTTGTGTAATATGGCCATCGAAATGGGCGCGAAAGCCGGTATGGTAGCACCTGATGAAACCACTTTTAATTACCTTAAAGGGCGTGAGTTTGCACCTAAAGACGCCATGTGGGAGCAAGCCGTTGCAGCTTGGTCGCAATTGAAGACAGATGCTGATGCGGTATTTGATGCTGAAGTGGTGCTTTACGCTGACGATATTGCACCGCAGTTAACTTGGGGTACTAACCCTGGGCAAGTGGTGGCGATTGATGGCGTAGTACCTAACCCTGAGCAAGAAAGCAATGTAACTAATCGAACCAGTATGGTGAAAGCATTAGAGTATATCGGTCTTACGCCGGGTACCAAGATGACAGATATCAGCATTAATAAAGTCTTTATTGGTTCTTGTACTAACTCACGTATTGAAGATTTACGCTCAGCTGCAGCGCATGCTAAAAATCGTAAAGTGGCAGAAGGCGTAGTCGCGATTGTCGTGCCAGGATCTGGCCAGGTGAAGTTACAGGCAGAAGCGGAAGGCTTAGATAAGATTTTTATTGAAGCAGGTTTTGAATGGCGTTTACCGGGCTGCTCTATGTGTTTAGCGATGAATGATGACCGCTTAGAGGCGGGCGATCGCTGTGCATCAACCAGTAACCGTAACTTTGAAGGTCGACAAGGCCGTGGCAGTCGCACCCATTTAGTGAGTCCTGCTATGGCTGCTGCTGCAGCTGTTGCTGGGCACTTTGTTGATATTCGTCAACCTTATTAACGAGCTAAACAAGGATTTTTTATGCAAGCTTTTACAGCACATACCGGTTTAGCGGTAGCCATTGATAGCGCTAATGTTGATACCGACCAAATTATTCCCAAGCAATTTTTGTCTAAAGTTACGCGTGACGGTTTTGGGGTTCATTTATTTCATGATTGGCGTTATTTAGACGATGCCGGTGATAAGCCAAATCCTGAATTCGTATTAAACCAGCCTCGTTATCAAGGTGCTTCAATTTTAATCGCCCAGGAAAACTTTGGTTGTGGATCATCTCGTGAGCATGCGCCTTGGGCGTTAGCGGATTTTGGCCTTAGAGTGATCATTGCGCCGACATTTGCGGACATTTTTTACGGTAATTCGATCAATAATGGCTTATTACCGGTTAAGTTAACATCCACAGAAGTACAGCAATTGATTGATGAAGTGTCTGCCACACAAGGTGCGAAAATTACTGTAGATTTACAAGCGCTAACGGTGACGTCACCTTCTGGTTGTGTATTCAGTTTTACTATTGTGGAGTCTGCACGGCATAAGTTGCTTAATGGGTTAGACGCAATCGGATTAACACTGTCATTTGAGCAACAGATTAGTGACTACGAAGCGCATATACCGGCTTGGTACGCATAATCTGTTATTACAGAGTGTGTTAGGGTGTATTGATATCTGATGAATCACTGATTAAAAACCTCTTCATGACATCATGAAGAGGTTTTTTACTTTTTAATTGTAAAAAGTTTTATGTAACTATTTTGTGTCACAATTTTTTTAGCGTCAGAGTTTAGATCAATACGGTTAATTATTTTAGCTTACCTCTGTACGATATGTTTTTTATAAGATACTGATTTTTAATTTTAAAATTTTAGCGATTCGCGTCATTGATGAATTAAGTGTACAGCCATACCGTTTTATCCTTCCCCGAAAAATCATTAAATCAAAAGTTTGATCACGATCACAATTTGAAATTCAATCACTCACTTCTTGTTCGGTCTCTTTGTGCTGTTGCAAAGCTTTTTTGGATCAGTACACTGACGACTTCATTTAAATCGAGCTTTTGCTCTATATCAGTCGATTTATGCAGTTTGAATCTAAACACAGAGAATCATAATGAAAAAAACAGTGTTAACACTGGCGATAAGCGCCATTGTATTTGGGGCAACAACTCAAGTGAACGCCGCAGGTTTCCAACTTGCAGAATATTCAGCAACAGGTTTAGGCCGTGCATTTGCTGGTGAAGCTGCTATTGCAGACAATGCGTCAACTCAAGCGCGTAATCCAGCCATGCTGGCTTATCTAGAAGGCCGCCAAGTGTCAGCGGGTGGCATCTATGTTATGCCGAATGTTGATGTTGTTGGCGATGTGGCTATTTCTTCACCATTATTAGGTTCAGAGCCATTAGTCATAGGTGCTGACGCATATGATGTTGCCGACAATGCCCTAGTACCGAACTTTTATTATTCAAATCAGTTGAATGATCAATGGACTTGGGGTCTAGCGATTAATTCTAACTATGGTTTAGCCACCGATATTCCGGTAGCGGATGCGGCGGCTATTTTTGGCAGTAAAACCTCAATTACTACGGTCGAATTTAATCCTAATATAGCCTACCGTGTAGATGAATCATTTACCGTTGGCGCAGGTCTTCGAGTGGTATATGGCGAAGGTGAAGTTGGTGCAACCGCTCCAGGTTGGATTGATGCAATTAAAGCTAACCCTAACTTACCTGCAAGTATTGGTGCGCGCTTACCTTCTGGTGGAACCGAGTTAAAGTCAATGAAAGGTGATGATGTTGGCTATGGCTGGAAAGCGGGCGCGAGCTGGCAAATTAACTCAGCTAACCGCATCGGTTTGGCTTATCACAGTAGTGTCGATCTTAAATTAGACGGTCATGTGTCTGGTGTAATTTATAATGGCGGCCAAAACATTGAAATCGAAGGCTACTTACCGGTTGAATTGCCTGCATTTGCAGAGCTTGCTTCTTATCATCAGTTAACTAAAAACTGGGCTATGCATGCCAGTGTGAATTGGACTGAATGGAGCGTATTCGAGCAATTGGTGGCGTATTTTCCTGGTGATGTTAAGCCTGTAGGTAACCTAGAGTCAGACGTAGTTAAAGAAGAGAACTTTAAAGACAACTGGCGTTATGCCCTTGGTACTACTTATACCCTTAATGACCAATGGACATTACGTGCAGGTATGGCGCTAGATAAAACAGCGGTTGATGATCAACACCGCACTACAACCATTCCTGATTCTGACCGTTTATGGTTCAGTGTGGGTACTGGTTACCAAGTGTCTAAAAATCTGAATGTTGATCTGGGTGTGACTTACATTCGCACATATGGTGATGCTCCGATTACTGAGAGCCAAGATCTATTAGGCCTTGCTGCAGTTAACTTTACTGGTGAAGCAACTGGCGATGTATGGTTAACCGGTATTCAGTTAAACTATAAGATGTAATCAGCTCTGCTAGTGTTGATCGTTAAGGCCTCGCAGTTGCGAGGCCTTTTTATTTATTGGCCTACAGTAAAACGGTGAGGTTTTCTGTGAACTGGTGACAATTACTTGCATTAATTTTATATGTCGATGTACGATGTCATACCTGCCTATTAAGCAGATAAATCATATAAAAATAATAATGGAAAAATGATATAGGAAATCAGATGGTTGCAAAAAAATACATTGTCGCGTTAGATCAAGGCACGACAAGTTCTCGTGCCATTGTGTTTGATCATCTCGCGAATATTGTCGCCGTGGCTCATCGTGAATTTACTCAACATTATCCGCAAGCTGGTTGGGTAGAGCATGATCCTATGGAGATATGGTCTTCACAAAGTTCAGTGCTGGTGGAAGTACTGACTCGAGCAGGAATTAGTCGTCATGATGTCGCTGCAATAGGGATTACTAATCAACGTGAAACCACTATAGTCTGGAACAAGCATACTGGTAAGCCAGTATGTAATGCGATTGTATGGCAATGTCGCCGCAGCCAGGCAATATGTCAGCATCATAAGGCCTTAGGGGCTGAAGATATGGTGCGCCAAAAAACTGGACTAGTACTAGATCCATACTTTTCGGCGTCAAAAATTGAGTGGATTTTAGATAATGTTGAAGGGGCCCGTGAACAAGCTGAAGCCGGTGATCTATTGTTTGGCACGGTTGATACTTGGCTGGTGTGGAAACTCACCCAAGGTGAAGTTCATGTGACCGAACCAACCAATGCATCTAGAACCATGTTATTTAATATTCACACTAAACAGTGGGACCAAGAGTTACTCAATCTGTTTAATATCCCTCGTTCGATGTTACCTGAAGTGAAACCCTCATGCGCCATTTATGGCTATACCGAACTTGCAGGCAACTCAGTTCCTGTCGCTGGGATGGCTGGCGATCAGCAGTCGGCATTATTTGGCCAATTGTGTATTGAGCCTGGTATGGCAAAAAATACCTATGGTACTGGCTGCTTTTTGTTAATGAATACCGGTGACAAAGCCGTTGAGTCAACTCATGGTTTATTGACGACCATTGCGATTGGGGCTGACACAAAAGTGAATTATGCCCTAGAGGGTTCGGTATTTATGGGGGGCGCTATTATTCAATGGCTCCGTGATGAGTTAGGTCTTATTGCCGATGCGTGTGACACCCAATATTTTGCCGACAAAGTGGATGACACGAATGGCGTCTACTTGGTGCCAGCATTTGTGGGTTTAGGTGCCCCTTATTGGGATGCTGATGCCCGAGGTGCCATCATAGGCTTAACCCGCGGCGCTAATCGAAACCATATTATTCGTGCAGCATTAGAAGCCATTGCATATCAATCTCGTGACGTGCTGGATGCCATGAGTAAAGATTCTAATGTGCCGTTAACACAAATTCGAGTCGATGGTGGTGCGGTGGCAAATGACTTTTTAATGCAATTTCAAGCTGATATTACAGGTGCAACGGTTATTCGTCCTCGGGTCACTGAAACGACTGCTATGGGGGCTGCATTTCTAGCGGGTTTAGCTGTTGGGGTATGGCAGTCGACTGATGAGTTGCAGATTATGTTGTCTACTGAGCGCGAGTTTACGTCAACTATGGACGAAGCTACTCGAGCAAAGTTGTACCAGGGGTGGAAGCAAGCTGTGTCGCAAGTCAGCCCAAACGGTAACTTTGCTTAACGAAGTAAGCATTACACTTCAATATCAATATGCTGGCTGGTGGTTTCTCCACGGGTGGAGAATCGCTTATCCGTTTTCATTGGTCTAATTCGGCTAGCGCCATTTTTTTCTCATTAACGGTTCTCGGTTTAGAACGCCTTTCTTGACGAGGGGCTTCTTGGCGTTGAATCGGGACTTTATGAGCAATATTAGGTGGCAATTGTGACTGTGGCGCCTCGTGGCTGTCGGCGCTAATAGCACTGGTATGTTTGACGTTTTCAACAATCCGTTTACGCTCACTCACCGCCTGTACTGGCCTAGCTAACATGGCATAAATGCTATCGATACTCATGATGCTCTCCCATATTGGTTAAATGAATGTGATTGTTAACCACCTTAACTGTTTATCGGCACAAATTGATTAAAATGTAATCTTTTAGATAGAAGCTCATTTAGGAAGCGCTTTTATCAGGTGGATCATTGGCGTTATCGCTACCCACTGCCGAAAGTAGATAACATGAGCCATGTTAATCTTCAATTGCTTTAAATTTGTTCAACCTTTACCCCACGCTAGCAGAATAATACCAACATCGCGACACTTTCCTACTTCAACTCAACCAGGTATTAAGCGCGAGCTGGATGTAGTCTTTGCGTATTCACCTTGTCGTTCACTTGCATTCATGAGCGCTTTTTACCATTTATCCATTGAGCTAATTCAACCTTGTACCTTTTGAGGCATTAAGAAAAATTAACTGTGATTACGAGATGAATTGATAAAATGCTTGCCCTTAACATAGGGCCTTTAATGTCCAACATTGTGATATTTAACCGTGGATGTTAACCATAATTTGATGATGATTAATTGCTTAAGTATTGCGACCGTGCTTATTTAAGCAAAATGTCTATTAAGGTTAATCGTGAGTTTGTGTGCTTTACAAACTGCGCGTTACATACTGCTATCGAGAGCAATGGGTAAATATAAAGGTAAGATTAAGTGGTTTTTTAGCCGTATAAAGTAGACCCAGTCGACTATTTGTTAATTTTTAATGAACTTAAAACCGAGTAGCTGAGCAGTATTACGATATAAAGATGGAGTATTCGAACCATAAAGTAAGTTTAATAAAAAAGATCTCCAGCCTATTTTAGCCGATAAAGTGACCGTTATGTCTCTGGTTTAACTCATTTACCCTGATTTTTAGCTGTTTTCTTCAGACGGCTCTGTCATTCATCCCGCTTGATATTAATTTGCTGCTAACCCGCTTGGGGTATGGATTTAATATATCTGTCCATTGCTTGACAACACTTGCATAGAGTCCCTAAACTTAGCATTTGTGGGAAGAAGTGGATCATTGTGGATCAAATGATAACAATAAGGGCTAAATAACGTGTTTCGTGGCGCCAGTGCAATCAACATGGATGCAAAAGGACGGATCGCTATTCCAGCGAGATACCGTGATGCGTTACGTGTGGAGCATGCCGGCACTGTGATTATGACCGTTGATATTGATGCTGCTTGTTTGTTGATTTATCCGTTACACGAATGGGAGCAGATTGAAGCAAAGTTAAGGCTGCTTTCTGACACTGATCCACTTGAGCGATCCTTTAAACGAAAATTACTAGGTCATGCACAAGATTGTGAACTAGACAGCCACGGACGTATTGTGATTCCGCCGGCATTGCGAAGTTTCGCCAGCTTAGAAAAGAAAACCATGCTGGTGGGCTTACTGAATAAATTTGAATTATGGGAAGAGTCAGCTTGGCAACAACAAATGGATGATGGCAATACGCTCATTCAAAGCCAAGATTTAGCCAGCAATGAACGCTTGGCACACTTTTCACTGTAGTTATCTAAAAGGTTAGAAGAACCCAATGAGCCAAGAGTTTGCCCATTTATCTGTATTACTCAATGAGACCGTAGACGGACTCAACATCCAAAGTGATGGCATCTACATTGATGGCACCTTTGGCCGTGGTGGGCATTCGCGTCATGTGTTAAGTCATTTGGGTGAAAACGGTCGCCTAATTGCGATTGACAGAGATCCGCAAGCGATTGAGGCAGCTAAACAGTTTGCTGATGATCCACGCTTTCAAATTGTTCACGGTGGCTTTGGTCAATTAGCTGAATATGTCGAAGAACTTGGTCTGACGGGCAAAATCAATGGTGTATTGCTTGATCTTGGCGTGTCGTCGCCACAGTTAGACGATGCAGAACGCGGCTTTAGTTTTTTACGCGATGGCCCGCTCGATATGCGTATGGACAATAGCCAAGGTCAAACTGCAGCCCAGTGGATAGCACGTGCAGAAATTGAAGACATGGCATGGGTATTTAAAACTTATGGTGAAGAAAAAAATTCGCGCCATATTGCACGATGCATTGCAGCCGATCGTGAAAAAACGCCTTTTTTACGCACGAAAGACTTAGCTGATTTGATCGCGCGGATCACCAAAAATAAAGAGCGAAATAAGCATCCTGCCACGCGAGTGTTTCAAGCTATCCGCATTTATATCAATAGTGAATTAGAGCAAATAGATCAAGCGCTTGAAGGTGCTTTAGCAGTGCTAGCTCCCCAAGGTCGCTTATCAGTGATCAGTTTTCATTCTTTAGAAGATCGTATGGTTAAGCGTTTTATACGCCGCCATAGCCAAGGTGAAAGCGTGCCACATGGATTACCTATCATGGAGGCCGAGCTTAATAAATCGCGTAAATTAAAGGCGGTGAGTAAAGCACTAAAGCCTTCTGATGCAGAATTAGAGTTAAATCCACGCGCGCGCAGCTCAGTGTTACGAGTTGCAGAGCGTCTGGATTACTAACTATCGAGGGTAATGTGAGCCAATCACCATTAAATTTACCTCGAATTGTATTACTCGATATGTGGCAGCACAAATGGGTGTTGCTTCTTATTTTATTAATTGTAATCAATGGTGTAGCCGTAGTTTATACCAGTCATGTAACACGTAAATTGATCACTCAGTGGGATCAATTGTTGCAAGAGCAAGATCGCTTAGATATTGAATGGCGAAACTTATTATTAGAAGAACAATCGCAATCAGAGCACAGTCGTGTGACTCGAATTGCAACCAAAGAACTAAACATGTCTCGGCCGCTTCCTAAGGAGGAAGTTATCATTCGAGTCCAGTGAGCATAGGGAATATGGCTAGACAAGCGAAGCAGAAATTAGGTCACGAACTCATCCCATGGCGGTTATACGTTGTGGTGGGATTCGTATTGCTATTATTTTGCAGTTTAGTTGCCCGTGCTGCCTATATTCAAATTATTGAGCCAGATAAACTCCGTCACGAAAGTGATATGCGCACCCTACGCACAACCAGTAACCAAGTTCAGAGAGGTTTAATCACTGATCGCAATGGCGATATGCTCGCAGTCAGTGTGCCTGTGCAAGCGGTGTGGGCCGATCCTAAACACGCTCATGACCAAGATGCATTTAAAGATATGCGCCGTTGGCAAGCTCTTGCCGATGTACTGCAAGAGCCAGTCGATGAGCTGGTGGATAAAGTTAAAAATCACCCGAATAAGCGCTTTGTATACTTAAAACGTCAGGTAACCTCCGCCGTTGCTGACTACATTGAGCAGTTGAAAATCGGTGGCATTTACCTTAAAGCGGAATCTCGCCGTTATTATCCTTCAGGTGAAATTGCCGCTCAGTTAATCGGTATTACCAATATCGACGATGTCGGCATTGAAGGCATTGAAAATACTTATAATACCTGGTTAACAGGCACACCCTCTAAGCAAAAAGTCCGCAAATCTCGCGATGGCAGCGTGGTTGAGCGTCTAGATATGGTCCAAGAGGGCGAAAGCTCTAACGATTTAGTGCTCAGTATTGATCAGCGTATTCAGCAATTAGCCTACCGTGAATTAAAGCGTGCAACAGAAGTATACCAAGCGACATCTGGGTCTGTGGTGGTGATAGACGTCAATACGGGTGAAGTGTTGGCGATGGTCAATACTCCCTCATATAACCCTAATGCCCGTGATAATTTGCAGCCACACCGCATGCGTAATCGTGCCTTAACTGACACATTTGAGCCAGGGTCAACAATTAAACCTTTTGTTGTCGCTGCCGCGCTTGAAGCTGGCACAGTGAAAGTCAATGAATTGATATCGACATCGCCTGGTTGGATGCGCATTGGCGGGCGTCAAGTGCGTGACTCGAGTAATTATGGTGACATGACCTTAGCCAAAATTCTGGTGAAGTCGAGTAACGTAGGAATTAGTAAACTGTCCTTGTCTATGCCCATTGAACAATTATTAGGCACTTACCAATCTATGGGGGTCGGCAATTATTCAGGGATCAATTTAACCGGTGAAAGTGCTGGGTTAATTCATAATCGTCATCGTTGGTCTGACTTTGAGCGTGCCACTCTGTCTTTTGGTTATGGTTTTACTGCCACTCCGTTACAAATTGCCCGTATGTACGCCACCTTAGGCAGTGGTGGAATATTGTATCCTGTGTCTATTTTAAAACTGAAACAGGCGCCCGAAGGTAAGCAGGTTATTTCACGTAAAGTCGCCTATGACGTTATGGAAATGCTCGTTGGGGTTACTGAAACGGGAGGCACGGGAACTAAAGCTCATATTGATGGCTACCCTGTAGCCGGTAAGTCCGGTACTAGCCGTAAAGCGGTAGCGGGTGGTTATGGCGATGATTATGTTGCTTTATTTGCCGGTGTGGCTCCAGTTCATAACCCTCGTTTAGCGATTTCTGTGGTCATTAATGAACCAAAAGGTGACAAGTATTACGGTGGCGACGTAGCGGGTCCCGCCTTTGCTAAAATTATGTCTGGTGCTTTACAAATGCTTAATGTTGAACCTATTTCAGAGCAGGAAGCCGTTCATTTGGCTACTGCGCGAGGAGCGCAGACCAATGTTATTAAATGATTTATTAGCGCCATGGTTCCATTACTCTGGTCGCGAATCGATTAGAGGTTTAACCCTAAATAGCCGTGAAGTGCAAGCTGGCAGTTTATTTGTGGCCCTGCCTGGCTATAAAGTTGATGGTCGATCATTCATTTCTCAAGCGGTTCAAGCAGGCGCTACAGCAATACTTATCCATACTGATAATCCAGATGAACATGGCTTAGTCGATCGCCTTCAGTATAACGTGCCATTAGTGTATTTTTTCCAATTAGGTCGGCAGTTATCGGCTGTTGCCGCGCAGTTTTATTTGTCCAACCGTCAGTCGTTGTCATTAATTGGTATCACAGGAACTAATGGCAAAACTTCGGTCAGCCAAATTATCGCGCAAATAGTAGCCTTACTTGGTCATCAAGCCGCCGTTATGGGGACATTAGGCAATGGTTTGTGGGGGCAACTTGTTGACAGCGGTAATACCACTGCCGATGCGATCACTATTATGCGTCAGCTTGGTGAATTTATTGCTCAAGGCACCGAAGTGTGTGCCATGGAAGTCTCAAGCCATGGCTTAGTCCAAGGGCGTGTCGAAGCGGCGCCGTTTGAGATTGCTGTGTTTACTAACCTAAGCCGTGATCACCTAGATTATCACGGTGATATGGACTCTTACGCCGCGGCTAAAAAACGCCTATTTCAATTTCCTAGTGTCCAACATGGGGTGATTAATATTGATGATGCTGTTGGCGCAAAATGGCTGACTGAACTGGCAAATGATAAGCATAAATCTTTCAGTATTAAGGGTAATACTTCAGCCGACTTTTACTGTGACGCTATTGAATATCATGATGCTGGTGTTACTGCAACGCTACATTTTGTCGAGATCGATAGCGGCCAACGAGTAAGTACGCCGCTTAGTTCACCGTTATTAGGTGCCTTTAATTTATCGAATCTTTTGGCCGCGATCTCTGCTTTGTACCTTCAAGGAATGGCAATGGCATCGATATTGGCCGTCATTCCAAAACTGGTGCCTGTGGCTGGTCGTATGGAGCGTTTTGCCTCAATGAATAAGGCTACTTTAGTGGTCGATTACGCTCATACTCCAGATGCCATTGAACAAGCACTAAAAGCGTTAAAACTGCACTGCAAAGGCACATTATGGTGTGTATTTGGTTGTGGCGGCGATCGTGATAAAGGTAAACGGCCTTTAATGGCACAAGCCGCAGAACAGTATGCAGATAAAGTCATGATCACTAGCGATAATGCCCGCAGTGAAGATCCGCAAACCATTATCGATGATATTTTGCAGGGCATTAGTCAACCGCAAAATGTGCTTAGCCAGGTTGACCGTATTGAAGCGATTACCCGTGTAGTGTCATTGGCACAAGCTGACGATATTGTACTGCTTGCTGGAAAAGGCCATGAAACCTATCAAGAAGTGGCTGGTGAGCGAATTGACTACGATGAACGTGCGTTAGCATTAACCTTGTCTCTGGAGGCATCATGATTAGCGTCACTTTGTCGGAATTGGCTCAGCATCTTAATGGCATGTTAGCAGGCCAAGATAGGTTGATTAACAATGTCAGTACTGACAGTCGTAATATTAGCGCGCAATGCTTATTTGTTGCTTTAAAAGGCGAGCGTTTTGATGGCCATGATTTTGTCGCAACAGCCATAAACAATGGTGCAGAAGCGCTTTTGGTTGATCATTTATTAGTGGATCATCCTTTTGGTGCCGATATCCCGCAAATTGTGGTCGCCGATACCCAAAAGGCGCTGGGTCAGATAGGCATGTTTGTTCGTCAAGCTGTGGCACCTATTTGCGTGGCATTGACCGGATCAAACGGTAAAACCAGTGTTAAAGAAATGCTAGCCACTATTTTAGCTCAGCACCATAAAGTGTTATTTACTGCAGGTAATTTTAATAACGAAATTGGCGTGCCATTAACCTTGATGCGTTTAAGTGAAGGCGACGAATACGGGGTATTTGAGCTTGGTGCAAATCATAGTGGTGAGATTGATTACACCTCATCATTAGTCCATCCACGAGTCGCACTGGTGAATAATGTCGGCAGTGCTCACCTTGAAGGATTTGGTTCTCTTGAAGGCGTTGCACAGGCAAAATCGGAGATATTTAATCATCTTTCACAAGATGGCACAGCGATTATTAATGCTGACGATAAGTTTGCCGATTTTATGCTGCAACGCTCCAAAGACCATAAACAATTACGTTTTTCATGTGACATGAATGTTGATGCAGACGTTACCGCGACAAATATAGTGGCCGATGCCAATGGTTGTTATCAATTTACATTGACGTTTAACGGCCAGCATGTGCAGGTACATTTGCCATTGGCTGGAATGCATCAAGTGAGCAATGCTCTTGCCGCGGCATCAATGTCGATTGCGTTGGGATTATCGCTTACTAACATTGCCCAAGGCTTTGATTTACTCATACCCGTAAAAGGGCGCATGCAGCCACATGAACTTGGCCGAGTGTTATTAATTGATGATAGTTATAACGCTAATCCAACATCCGTGAGTGCAGCAATTGATTGGTTGCAACAACGTGATGGATATCGTTGTTTAGTGCTGGGAGATTTAGGCGAATTAGGCGACAATGCCGCCCCTTTGCACGCTAGCATTGGAACGCAGGCTAAAAATGCAACAATCGAGTCGCTGTTTTGTTGTGGTCAGTTGTCGGCCAATACCAGTGAAGCATTCAGTAGTGAGCATTTTCCAGCTCAAGAAGCGTTGATCGTGGCATTAAAAAAACAGTTAGCAAGCACCACAGGTCACATCACAGTTTTAGTTAAGGGTTCCCGCAGCGCCGCCATGGAGCGAGTTGTGGACAGTTTATTAGATGCCTATGGGCGTGGGGAGTTAGTGTAGATGCTGGTTTATCTAGCCGAGTATTTAACCCAGTTTTATTCTGGGTTTAACGTTTTTTCATATGTAACGTTTCGGGCTATTTTAGGCTTGTTAACCGCATTGGTGTTTAGTTTGTGGTGGGGGCCGATACTAATTAAGCGCCTGCAGATGCTGCAAATTGGTCAAGTGGTTCGAAGTGATGGCCCTGAGTCACACTTTAGCAAACGTGGTACGCCGACAATGGGCGGCATAATGATTCTTGCGGGTATTTTTATCAGCGTGCTGTTATGGGGTGATTTATCTAACCGTTACGTGTTAGTTACCTTATTCGTATTAGCCACTTTTGGTGCGATTGGCTTTATTGATGATTACCGTAAAGTGGTAAAAAAAGATACTAAAGGCCTGATTGCTCGTTGGAAATATGCTTTACAGTCTATCGCTGCGTTAGTGGTGGCAGTGTTTTTATATAGCTCCTCGACCATGGGTGGGGAAACCCAATTAGTGGTACCGTTTTTTAAAGATATTATGCCTCAGTTAGGCATGATGTTTATTGTTTTAGCGTACTTCACCATTGTCGGTGCGAGTAATGCGGTGAATTTAACAGATGGCTTAGATGGCCTGGCGATTATGCCAACCGTAATGGTCGCCGCAGCTTTTGCATTAATCGCTTACTTATCTGGTCATGCTCAGTTTGCCAGTTATTTGCATATCCCTCATTTACCTTTAGCGGGTGAGTTAGTGATTGTGTGTACCGCAATGGTAGGCGCAGGTTTAGGTTTTCTGTGGTTTAACACTTATCCAGCGCAAGTGTTTATGGGCGATGTAGGTTCATTAGCTCTGGGCGCAGCTTTAGGTGTGATTGCCATTTTAGTTCGCCAAGAAATTTTGCTGGTGATTATGGGCGGCGTTTTTGTTATGGAAACCGTATCGGTGATCCTGCAGGTGGGCTCATATAAATTACGCGGCCAACGCATTTTTCGTATGGCGCCGATCCATCATCATTATGAGTTAAAAGGGTGGCCAGAGCCTCGGGTGATTGTGCGTTTTTGGATTATCTCGTTGTTTTTAGTGTTACTAGGTCTTGCGACGTTAAAATTACGCTAAGCAATTAATAAAGGTCAGTATTATGCAAACTCAATACACGCACATTGTTTTAGGCTTGGGGGCTACAGGGCTCTCGGTCGTGCGTTTTTTAGCGACTAAAGGCATCAAACCTTTAGTGATGGACAGTCGTCGTCATCCGCCTGGTGCAGATACCTTGGCGCAAGAGTTTGCCGATATTGAGTTATTAGCCGGTGGGTTTGATTGTCGTTATTTAGTTCAGGCTAGCCAAATTATCATTAGCCCAGGTGTGCCTGTTGATACGCCTGAAGTGCGTGCGGCATTAGATATGGGCATTGAAGTAATTGGTGATATTGAGTTATTTGCCCGAGAGATAGCGGATAGAAAACCGTGTGTTGTTGGTATCACTGGGTCAAATGGTAAATCTACAGTAACGACCTTAGTATATGACATGCTGCTAACGGCCGGTAAGTCGGTGGCTATTGGCGGCAATATTGGTACGCCAGCGCTGGATTTATTGCCTCAAAATGCTGATTTTTTTGTACTTGAACTGTCGAGTTTTCAACTTGAAACCACTGCTTCGTTACATTGTATTGCGGCTACATGCCTTAATATTAGCGAAGATCATATGGATCGCTATAGCGACCTAAACTCCTACCGCGAAGCAAAGTTACGTTTATATCCACAAAGCCGTTTTGTCATGTATAACCGCGATGATGAATTAACTTATCCAATTGAACCAATGAATCAAAATAATTTTGGTTTAGGCGTGCCTGAAGGTGATGCGTGGGGATTAAGTGATGGCAAGATTTTTCATGGTGATAGCGAAATTATGAATCTAAATGAAGTGACCTTAATTGGCAGTCATAATCACGCTAACTTATTAGCCGCAATGGCATTAGCGGATGCTTGCGGGGTTGGTAAAGAGTCCATGATTGAAGTGGCTAAAACCTTTGCTGGTTTAAGCCATCGTTGTGAGCTTGTCGGTGTGAAACAAGGTGTGACGTACATCAATGACTCCAAAGCGACTAATGTTGGCGCAACAGTTGCCGCACTGGAAGGGCTTAACTCGCATTTAGGCGATTTATACTTGATCGCTGGCGGCGATGGTAAAGGCAGCGATTTTCGTCCCCTTGCAGAACCGCTTTCCAATATTACTCAATTGATTACCTTGGGCCGAGATGGGCGCAAAATAGCCAAATTAAAATCAGGAGCTATCGAGGTCACATCGATGGCTGAGGCCGTTGCAAAAGCCGCTGAGTTAGCATCGTCTGGTGATATCGTATTATTGTCTCCGGCGTGTGCCAGCCTAGATATGTATAAGAACTTTATGGCTCGCGGTGATGATTTTAGACAATGTGTGGAGTCATTAGCCGATGGCGAATAACGAGCAGCAACTGAGCTTGTTTAAACGGGGCCTTAATTGGACTTTACCCTCGTTATTATCAGGTGAACAAACACCTGATATGCCATTGTATGACCGTAGTTTTCTCGTCGCAATAGTCGGTTTGATGTGTTTTGGCTTTGTCATGGTGATGTCCGCGTCAATGCCTGAAGCAACTAAGCTGACAGGCGATCCATTTTATTTTATGTACCGCCATGTGCTCTATCTTGTTGGCTGTGTGGTGATTGCATTTGTGGTGCTTAAGTTCGAAGTCAGCTATTGGGAAAAAAATAGCGGCATGTTGATGCTTGGAGTACTGGTCTTATTGATCGCTGTGCTGTTTATTGGCACATCGGTAAATGGTGCGCGTCGATGGTTGTCTATTGGTCCCATTAGGATCCAAGTCGCCGAAATGGCCAAGTTTGTATTTATTGTTTACATGGCGGGTTACTTAGTTCGTCGTCATGGTGAATTGCGTGAAAACCGTAAAGGCTTTTACAAACCGATTGGCGTTTACGGTTTGTTCGCTGTGTTGATCCTATTACAGCCCGATTTGGGTACTGTGGTCGTGTTGTTCGTGTGTACTGTAAGCCTACTTTTTTTGGCTGGTGCTCGCATTACTGACTTTATGGTGTTGGTGTTACTAGGCGTAGCAACATTCGTATTGCTGGTGTTATTTGAGCCTTATCGTATGCGACGAGTGACTTCGTTTATGGATCCATGGGAAGATCCTTTCGGCAGTGGTTATCAGTTAACGCAATCGTTGATGGCTTACGGTCGGGGTGATTGGTTTGGTCAGGGGCTAGGTAACAGTATTCAGAAGCTTGCTTATTTACCAGAAGCGCATACTGACTTTATCTTTGCGGTGATCGGTGAAGAACTCGGGTTTATCGGTATTATTATGGTGTTATGCGCACTGTTTTTCATTGCTATTCGTGCGATTAGATTGGGTAATTTATGTTTAAAAATGCAACGTCCTTTTGAAAGTTATGTCGCTTATGGTGTAGGCATTTGGGTGTGTTTTCAGACAGTCGTTAATGTGGGAGCCAGTATTGGTATGTTACCAACCAAAGGTCTTACGCTGCCGTTTATTAGTTATGGTGGCAGTAGTTTGTGGATTATGACCGCTGCGGTGATGTTGCTCATTAGGATCGATCATGAACGTCGAGTTAGTTTGGTACAAGCTGTAAAAGGGAGAACAAGTTAATGAACAGTAATATTGGCAGTTCTCCTAAGATATTGATTATGGCTGGCGGTACGGGTGGGCATGTTTTCCCGGCACTAGCAGTAGCAAAGTACTTAGCTGACAAAGGTTGGCAAGTACGTTGGTTAGGTACAGCCGATCGTATGGAGGCTCGTCTCGTGCCACAGCATGGATTTGATATTGAATTTATCGATATTAAAGGTGTGCGAGGTAATGGGCTCATACGTAAGTTAGCGGCTCCGTTTAAAATTATACGTTCAATTATTCAAGCTAAAGCTGTGATTGATGACTTTCAGCCCGACGTCATTCTAGGGATGGGCGGGTTTGCCAGTGGCCCTGGTGGCGTGGCGGGTAAATTAGCTGGTATTCCGCTGGTGTTGCATGAGCAAAATGCCATTCCAGGATTAACCAACAAATTGCTGTCTAAGATTGCCAAAAAGGTTTTGTGTGCATTTCCTAATACCTTTGCCAGTAATGTGGCCAATGTTGAGGTGGTAGGCAATCCCATTCGCCAAGAGCTGATCGAGTTAGGCGAACACATTAAAACCCCACAAGCAGATGCGTTAAGGGTGCTAGTGGTGGGTGGCAGTTTAGGCGCAAAAGTATTGAATGACGTTATGCCAGCGGTGGTGGCTCATTTATGCAAATACCATTCACTGACAGTTTGGCACCAAGTGGGCAAAAACAACCAAGCAAGTGTCAAGGCTAACTACCAGCAGCTTGGGCAGTCCGACAGTGTCAATGTTGCTGAATTTATTGATGATATGGAAGCCGCTTATCGTTGGGCTGATGTCGTAGTCTGTCGATCAGGTGCTCTTACTGTATCAGAACTGGCTGCTGTGGGCTTACCGAGTATTTTAGTGCCATATCCACATGCAGTGGATGATCACCAAACCGTAAATGCATCGGTACTTGTTGATGCTGGCGCAGGATTTTTATTACCACAAACCATTTTAAATGCAGATAATCTTGCGGAAAAGTTGCAGTTATTTGCTGAGAATAGACAAGAACTTGCCCTGATGGGGCTTAAAGCAAGAGGTGTAGCAGTATTAGATGCCACTGAACGAGTAGCAGATATTTGTGCCTCATTTGCGAGAAAGGGTTGAAATGACAAAGACAGAAAAATACGCACAGCTTCGTAGCATGATCCCTGAGATGAGACGGATCAAACGCATTCATTTTGTTGGCATTGGTGGTGCTGGCATGGGTGGGATTGCGGAAGTGCTAGTGAATGAAGGCTATCAAGTGAGCGGTTCGGATATTGCCATCAATAGTGTGACTGAACGTTTAGTCAGTTTGGGTGCGAAAATCATTATTGGCCATCAGGCCCAAAGTGTTGAGCAGGTTGATGTCGTCGTGGTTTCAACAGCGATTAACCAGCAAAATCCTGAGATTATCGCAGCCAAAGAATTACGTATTCCGATTGTACGTCGTGCAGAGATGCTAGCCGAGTTAATGCGCTATCGCCATGGTGTTGCCATTGCAGGTACTCACGGTAAAACCACCACTACTAGCTTAATTGCCAGTGTATATGGTCAAGCTGAACGCGACCCGACATTTGTCATCGGTGGCTTACTCAATAGTGCAGGTACCAATGCACGCTTAGGCACTAGTCGATACCTTATTGCTGAAGCAGACGAAAGTGATGCAAGCTTTTTACATTTGCAACCAATGGTGAGTGTGGTCACCAATATTGAAGCCGATCATATGGATACCTATGGTGGTGATTTTGAAAAGTTGAAAACCACCTTTATTGATTTTTTACATAACCTGCCGTTTTACGGTGTAGCCGTTATGTGTATTGATGATGAGGTTATTCGCGAAATCATGCCGCGTATTGGCCGACAAGTTGTGACCTATGGTTTTAGTGACGATGCCGATGTACAGGCGATTAATTTTTCTCAAAATGGCCATCAGTCAAGCTTTACGGTGAAACGTCACAATAAAGAGAATCTCGATATTGTGCTTAATTTGCCAGGCGAGCATAACGTACTTAATGCATTAGCTGCGATTGCGGTTGCCAGTGAAGACGACATTGATGATAGCGCTATTGTGCAAGCGCTTGCACAATTTGAAGGTATTGGTCGACGTTTTCAGCATTTAGGTGAATTTGAAACACCTAATGGCAATGTGATGCTAGTAGATGATTACGGTCATCATCCAAGTGAAGTATTAGCAACGATTAAAGCGGCTAGGGCTGGTTGGCCAGATAAGCGCCTAGTTATGGCATATCAGCCGCATCGATACAGCCGTACCCGTGATTTATATGAAGATTTTGTCGATGTGTTGTCGCAAGTAGATTGTTTATTATTATTAGATGTTTATGCCGCTGGTGAAGCGCCTATTCCCGGTGCGGACGGACGCGCTTTATGTCGCTCTATTCGCTTACGTGGCCAGATAGACCCTATTTTTATTGCCAGTCCAGATCAGCTAGCCGCGGTATTGCCTGATGTATTGCAACATGGTGATTTATTCATGACCCAGGGTGCAGGTAATATTGGTAGTTTATCGAAAGAATTAGCTCAGAATAATCTGGGTTGTAAAGTACTTGCTGAAGAGTAATAAAGCGATTGATTTTTCACCAATTATTGCGTGTAAAAATCGAGCTTTAAACCTTCTGGATTGGTCTATATAATGACCGATCTTTTGGGATTAACTCCGGAACAATATCAGAGGCGGATTTAAGGTGTCGTGGAGCGATAAAGGGCGGCAACTAAAACATAAACTGGCTCGTGTTAATTGGTATTTTTGCACTGGCGTACTGTTTTTATTCAGTGTACTTGGCACCGTAGTATGGGGTGGGGTGAAATTGCATGATCTGCTCAATGATGCAGATGCATTACCAATTGAAGCGGTTGCCATTAAAGGCGAGCGAATTTATACCACCGATGACGAGATAAAGAACGCCTTGCAATCATTAATGCAAAGTAGTTTTTTTAGTGCCGATGTTGCGGATGTTCAAAAAGCATTAGAAGCTTTGCCGTGGGTTTATCATGCATCTGTTAGGCGTGAATGGCCGGCAAAGTTTAAGATCACTTTACAAGAGCAGCAAGCTGTAGCGCATTGGAATGAAGTGTCTTGGCTCAATACTAATGGTGAGGTTTTTGATGCGTTAGCGCATGCAGAACATGATACGTTACCTAAGTTATATGGCCCTGAAGGGGCTGAAATGGAAGTCTTGACCAGCTATAAGCAGTTAGATGAGTTATTGACGATAAACCAGTTTAAGTTGGCCAGTTTACGCCTAAGTCCACGTCATGCTTGGCATGCAGTATTGGCTAATGGCATTCAAATTGAACTTGGTCGAGAAGATAAAATGGCAAGGATACAACGCTTTATAAATGTGTATCCTACTTTGAAGCAGAGTGATAAACCCGTTGCAACCGTTGATTTACGTTACGATACCGGGTTCGCCGTAGGTTGGGATGATTCAGAAAAAGAGAGTCGACAATAAATGACCAAAAATCAGGAAAGAAACCTCATCGTGGGGTTAGATATAGGGACATCCAAAGTCGCAGTGATCATTGGCGAAGTATTACCTGATGGTGAAATTAGTGTCATTGGTTTAGGTAATCATCCTTCTCGCGGTATGGACAAAGGCGGCGTAAATGACCTCGACTCTATCGTACGCAGCGTGCAGCGAGCGTTAGATCAAGCAGAGCTTATGGCAGATTGTCAGGTTGCCTCTGTGTATTTAAGCATTTCGGGTAAGCACATTGCTTGTCAAAATGAAAATGGCATGGTGTCGATTAACGACGAAGAAGTGACTCAGGAAGATGTTGACAACGTTATTCATACCGCGCGCTCGGTTAAGATCCCGACAGAACGTCGTATTTTACACGTATTACCACAAGAATATTCTATCGATGTTCAAGACGGGATTAAGAGCCCAATTGGCATGTCGGGCATGCGTATGGAAGCGAAAGCGCATATCGTGACCTGTGCCAATGATATGGCCAAAAATATTACTAAGAGTGTTGAACGCTGTGGGCTAAAAGTTGACGATTTAGTGTTTTCTGGTATCGCCTCCGCAGATTCAGTGCTCACAAATGATGAGAAAGATTTAGGTGTGTGTATTGTTGATATTGGTGGTGGAACAACCGATATTGCTGTATATACCAACGGCGCATTACGGCATTGTGCGGTGATCCCAGTAGCGGGTAACCAAGTTACCAGTGACATTGCCAAGATATTCAGAACGCCCTTAACGCATGCAGAACAAATTAAGGTGCAATTTGCCAGTGCCAGAAGTTCAACCGTCAGTCGTGAAGACAGTATTGAAGTACCATCAGTAGGTGGTCGACCTTCACGCAGCATGTCACGTCATACGCTGGCAGAAGTGGTAGAGCCAAGATACCAAGAATTGTTTGAGCTTGTGCTTAAGCAGTTACAAGATAGCGGATTAGAAGATCAAATTGCTGCAGGGATTGTACTTACCGGAGGAACGTCATCGATATCGGGTGCCGTTGAAATTGCAGAAGCAACCTTTGGTATGCCAGTTCGTGTTGCCTCTCCGCTACCAGTTAAAGGATTATACGAATATGTGGATCAACCAATCTATTCTACCGGAATAGGGTTGCTTCATTATGGCGCAAGGCGAGTTATCGAACGACAGTTCGAGCGACCTGAGCGACAAGGGGTTACCAGCTTTTTGAATCGGGTCAAAAGTTGGTTTAAAGGTGAATTTTAATAACGCAGACAAACGGAGATCAGACAATGTTTGAGATCATGGATACACATTCAGACGAAGCGGTGATTAAAGTCATCGGCGTCGGTGGCGGCGGCGGAAATGCTGTCGAACATATGGTAAAACACAGCATCGAAGGTGTTGAATTTATCGTCACAAATACAGATGCACAAGCACTACGTAAATCAAGTGCGGGTTCAACTATCCAGCTAGGGCGCGATGTTACTAAAGGCCTTGGTGCTGGCGCAAATCCTGATGTCGGTCGTCAAGCTGCTGAAGAAGATCGCGAGAACATTCGTGCAGCAATAAAAGGGTCTGACATGATCTTTATCGCTGCAGGCATGGGCGGTGGTACCGGTACCGGTGCTGCACCAGTCGTGGCTGAAATTGCGCGTGAAGAAGGTATTCTAACGGTTGCTGTTGTGACTAAGCCTTTTCCTTTTGAAGGGAAAAAGCGTATGGCATATGCAGAACTTGGTATTGCTGAATTAGCTAAACATGTGGATTCGTTAATTACGATCCCAAATGAAAAGTTATTAAAAGTATTGGGTCGTGGTACATCACTACTTGATGCCTTTGCTGCAGCTAACAACGTATTACTGGGTGCCGTTCAAGGTATTGCAGAGCTTATTACTCGCCCAGGTCTTATCAACGTCGATTTCGCCGATGTGAAAACAGTGATGTCTGAAATGGGTAATGCCATGATGGGTACTGGTGTTGCTCGTGGTGATGATCGTGCAGAAGAAGCTGCAGAAGCTGCCGTTGCCAGTCCATTACTAGAAGATATCGATTTAGCTGGTGCTCGTGGCGTGCTAGTCAACATTACTGCTGGTATGGATATCACTATTGAAGAGCTTGAAACAGTGGGTAACCATGTTAAAGCTTACGCATCTGATAACGCTACAGTTGTTGTTGGTGCTGTGATTGATCCTGAAATGAGTGATGAATTACGTGTAACTGTTGTTGCTACTGGTATTGGCGCTGAGAAAAAGCCAGACATTCAGCTAGTGTCTAAGCCTGTTGCTCGTCCAGAACCTGTTGCGATAGAACCTCGTCCAGAACCCGTTGATGAAGTTGTATCACAACAAAGCTATGCTGCGCCAAAAGGTAATGCTGTACCACAGCCTCAACCAGCGCAACGTACTGATGCTGATTATCTTGATATTCCAGCATTCTTACGTAAGCAAGCGGATTAATAGACGGATAAAACGCAATGTTTAGCGTGACTAATGAGCGCGATGTGCTGATAAAGGTTATTTTGTAAACAGGTTTACAATTTGCAACGTATTTGGCGTTTTTTTTGTGAAAAACTAAATTTATGGTAGCATGTTGTACCAGTTATGCATGATAGCCTGAGGCTATTATTGCAACTATTTGTTTAATATTGATATTTATGGGCTACTGAATGATTTTTCAAAGAACTGTTCAAAAGATGGTGAAGAGCACTGGTGTCGGATTACATTCTGGCAACAAGGTGACTCTGTGCATTAAGCCCGCACCAGTGAATTCAGGGATTGTACTCAAGCGTACCGATCTTAGCCCTGCTGTGTCTATTCCAGCCAAGGCAGATATGGTTCGTGAAACCACAATGTGTACTGCCCTTGTCAATGATGCTGGTATTCGAATATCAACTATTGAGCATTTGTTTGCAGCACTTGCTGGCTTAGGCATCGATAATGCTATTATCGAAGTCGATGCACCAGAAATCCCGATTATGGATGGCAGTGCAAGCCCTTTTGTGTTCTTACTGCAAAGCGCAGGTATTAAAGAACAAGCTGCAGCGAAAAAATATATAAAAATCACTAAGCCTATTCGTGTTGAAGATGGTGATAAATGGGCCGAGTTAAAACCTTTTAAAGGCTTTAGAGTTGATTTTAAAATTGACTTTGCTCACCCTGAAATTGCCCGCAGTCAACAACACATGGTGATGGATTTTTCGACATCAGCGTTTGTAAAAGACATTAGTCGTGCCAGAACATTTGGTTTTATGCGGGATATTGAATACCTACGTGCAAATAATCTTGCATTAGGTGGCAGCATGGAAAATGCCGTTGTACTTGACGAATATCGTGTATTAAACCCTGATGGTCTGCGTTATGAAGACGAATTCGTTAAGCATAAAATTCTCGATGCATTTGGTGACTTATATGTTGCTGGTCATGCAATTGTCGGTGAATTTTCGGCTTACAAAACGGGGCATGCGTTAAACAACCAACTTGTGCGTGCATTACTTGCTCAGCAAGAAGCATGGGAGTTAGTCAGCTTTGACAAAGAGGCTGATGTGCCTGTCAGCTTCATGGTTCCAGGTGCGTTGGCGCACGTTTAACCCGTTAAGATTGCCTATTACGGCTGGCTAATGCAGCCAGCCGTTTTAGTTTTTCACCTAGAGAACCATCGACATGTTCTGCTAATGCTTCAATATGCTGTGCTGCAGTGGTGCTGATCACATTTTGATTAGTTTGAGATTGTGGTTTTGCTAAGGCAAGCCCAGGATTGACTTTCACCTCAATAGCAGTAAGCATCGGAAGTGTGTCAGTTTGAAGCTGTTTTAATAGCTTCTGCTTTTGAAAGTTTATTCTAGCAGCCCATGCTGCAGATGTCGTTTCAATAACAAGAACACCCTGGCGGAGATTAGCGACTTTTAGCTGCTCAGCCACAGGGCCACTTAATGTCTGTTTTACATAACGATTCAGATTATTAAGTAGTTCTGCTTTCTCGGCCAGTTCAGGCAGTCTCCCAGACAAATGGACTAAATTGCTGAGATCTTGAGGGGGCTTTTTCATATGATAATAAGATGGCTGAATTAGGCTATGAGTGTAACAGTTTTTATCCAAGGTCGAAATGGTGTAACGCGCTGGCAACCAAGTAAGCGTTGGTTACTCCTACCTATTATTCTAATGGCCACCGGCACAGGAATATATCAATACAGCACTGAGCGTTTTGCTAACCAACAAGCGAAAGTTGATGAAAATAAGCAACTACGCCAACAGCAAAAGCAACAAGTGGTAGAACTCAAAACTGCAACTGAAACCCAGCTAGCATCTTTAGTCACTCACGTGGCAAAATTGCAGGCCAAAATCACCCGACTTGAAGCCCTTGGGCAGCAAGTAGCGCAAAATAACCTCCTTGATGACCAATTTGATTTCTCTACAGAAGTCGGTATCGGCGGATTGAGCGAAATCGGCAATGGTGTCGAATTAAGTCAGCTTATCGATGAAATGAATAAGCTGGCATCTAGAATTGATAATAATAACGTTCAGCTATCCCTACTTGAAACAGTAGCATCTAATCTCCATATAGATGAAGAGCGTTATATATCAGGGCGGCCAATCGATAAAGGTTGGTTATCTTCGCCCTATGGTTTACGAAATGACCCTTTTAGTGGCCGACGAACAATGCATAAAGGCATTGATTTTGCCGGCAAAGAAGGGGCGGATGTTACGGCTACTGCTGCAGGCGTTGTAACATGGTCAGGAAGAATGCTTGGATATGGTGAGTTAGTCGAAATAGATCATGGTAATGGTCTTCGCACTCGCTATGGACATAATAAATCTCTGTCAGTAAACGTAGGTGACGTGGTTGCCAAAGGCGATAAAATTGCCAGTATGGGAAGCACAGGCCGTTCAACCGGCCCCCATGTGCATTACGAAGTGCTGCGTGGTAAACAACAAATAGATCCACAGAAATACGTTTACCGCAAAGCAAGTTAATAATATTAACGGTTAATGCGCTCAAATGAGCCAAACCTACAACAGATAAGTGATTAAGATGTTAGGCAAACTACTGACAAAAGTATTCGGAAGTCGCAACGACCGCACCCTGAAAAGTCTTGGAAAAATTGTTGTTCAAATTAATGCATTAGAAGCAGATTACGAAAAGCTTTCTGATGAAGAACTGAAAGCGAAAACGGCAGAGTTCCGTGCACGTTTAGAAAATGGCGAAACGTTAGATGACATCATGGCAGAAGCATTTGCTGTTGTTCGTGAAGCATCAAAGCGTGTGTTTGATATGCGCCATTTTGACGTGCAGTTACTTGGCGGCATGGTACTCGACAGTAATCGCATTGCTGAAATGCGAACCGGTGAAGGTAAAACACTTACGGCAACTTTGCCTGCTTACCTTAATGGCATAACGGGCAAAGGTGTTCACGTTATTACCGTGAACGATTACTTGGCAACCCGTGATGCTGAGAATAACCGTCCACTGTTTGAGTTTTTAGGATTAAGCGTCGGTATAAACATCGCGGGTTTAGGTTCATTCGAAAAGAAAGAAGCTTACAACGCAGATATTACCTACGGTACCAATAATGAATTCGGTTTCGACTATCTTCGCGACAACATGGCATTTTCGCCACAAGAGCGTGTTCAGCGACCATTGCACTATGCCCTTATTGATGAAGTCGATTCAATTTTAATTGATGAAGCGCGTACACCATTGATTATTTCCGGTGCCGCAGAAGACAGCTCTGAACTTTACGCTAAAATTAATTTATTGATCCCAAGTCTCATTGCTCAAGATAAAGAAGACACCGAAGATTATGTTGGCGAAGGTGACTACAGTATTGATGAAAAAGGCAAACAGGTTCATTTAACTGAACGTGGTCAAGAGAAAGTTGAACTGCTTTTAATTGAAAAAGGTATGTTAGCCGAAGGCGACTCGCTTTACTCTGCGACGAATATTTCGCTATTGCATCATGTTCATGCAGCACTTCGTGCACATACCTTGTTTGAAAAAGATGTCGATTATATTGTTCAAGATGATGAAGTCATCATTGTCGACGAACATACAGGCCGTACTATGCCTGGACGTCGCTGGTCTGAAGGCTTACATCAAGCAGTGGAAGCTAAAGAAGGCGCTAAAATCCAGAATGAAAACCAAACTCTGGCTTCTATCACTTTCCAAAACTATTTCAGACAGTATGAAAAACTTGCCGGTATGACCGGTACCGCTGACACTGAAGCATTTGAATTTCAGCATATCTATGGCTTAGATACGGTTGTTGTTCCGACAAACCGTCCAATGGTTCGTAATGATATGGCCGATTTGGTCTATCTTACTGCGCCAGAGAAATATGCCGCCATTATTAAAGATATCGAAAGTTGCCGCGAACGTGGTCAACCAGTATTGGTGGGTACGGTATCTATTGAGCAATCAGAACTGCTTAATACGTTATTGAAAAAAGCCAAAATCCCTCATAGCGTGCTCAATGCTAAATTCCATGAAAAAGAAGCTGAGATCGTTGCTCAAGCGGGTAGTTTAGGTGCAGTAACAATTGCAACTAACATGGCTGGTCGTGGTACAGATATCGTATTAGGCGGTAACTGGAACATGGAAATTGAAGCACTAGATAATCCTACCGCAGAACAGAAAGCCAAGATTAAAGCCGATTGGAAGATTCGTCATGATGAAGTGGTTGCTGCAGGTGGTTTACACATCCTAGGGACAGAACGTCACGAATCTCGTCGTATCGATAATCAGTTACGAGGTCGTGCTGGTCGTCAAGGTGATGCGGGTTCTTCACGTTTCTATTTGTCGATGGAAGATAGCTTGATGCGTATATTCGCATCTGACCGTGTATCAGGCATGATGAAGAAGCTTGGCATGGAAGAAGGTGAAGCAATCGAACATCCATGGGTATCACGTGCTATTGAAAATGCGCAGCGTAAAGTAGAAGCGCGTAACTTTGATATTCGTAAGCAGCTACTTGAATATGATGATGTGGCTAATGATCAACGTCAAGTTGTCTATGCACAACGTAATGAGTTAATGGATGCTGAGAGTATCCAAGACACAATTCAGAATATTGAACAAGATGTGATCAGCGGAATTGTCGATCAATATATTCCACCGCAATCACTTGAAGAACTGTGGGATGTACCAGGACTTGAACAACGCCTTGGTAACGAGTTTGGTCTAAAGCTAACGATTCAAAAATGGTTAGATGAAGATGACAATCTGCATGAAGAGACGCTACGCGAACGGATCTTATCTTCATGGAGTGATTTATATAAAGCTAAAGAAGAAATGGTCGGTGCACAAGTATTACGTCAATTTGAAAAAGCGGTAATGCTACAAACGCTAGATGGCCTTTGGAAAGAACACTTAGCGGCTATGGATCATTTGCGCCAAGGTATTCATTTACGTGGCTATGCACAAAAAAATCCAAAGCAAGAATATAAGCGTGAATCGTTTGAGTTATTTCAACAACTGCTTGAAACACTAAAAAATGACGTGATAAGTGTATTGTCTAAAGTACAAGTCCAAGCACAATCAGATGTTGATGAAATGGAGCAACGTCGCCGTGATGAAGAAGCAAAGATTAAACTGGCTTATCAACACGCATCAGCAGAAGCATTAAGTGATACTGCAGAGCAGCAAGTCGAGGCTCCTAGAACAGTGATCCGTGAAGGCGAGAAAATAGGCCGTAACGATCCATGCCCATGTGGTTCAGGACAAAAGTACAAACAATGTCACGGTAAACTCAGTTAACTCTCGGTTCACTATTGATGTTAGATAAAAAAGGTAGCGATTATTCGCTACCTTTTTTTGTTTCTAGTTTCATAAAATACACTGCAAAATTAGCCTTCTGTGGATAACTTTGGGGGTAAATAGTGGGTATCATGTAGTTAAGTCGTCAAATGGAAAAAAGATCATAAAAAGATCATTTTTTGGCACAAAAGCGCTTGCACTAAATCTTAAGCTGCCTATAATGCGCATCCACTGACACGGCAGACAGCGAAAGCAAAAATCGGTTAGCGTTATGAGCAACCACCTAGTGGTGTTGATAACAGGCAAAAAGAAGTTTGAAAAAACACTTGACGCCATAAAGGGATTGCGTAGAATACGCAGCCCAAGCCAACGACCTAGCGTCTTACGGCGATGTCTGAAAAATCGACATCACGTTCTTTAACAATTTATCAAGTAATCTGTGTGGACATTCACAGGTATTGAGTTATTCGAAATTGTCTTCTGTTCTTCGGAATGTTGGCAATCAAAAATTTAAACTCAATGCAACGATGAATGTTCATAGTAATATGTACAAAGACTTATTTCGCTTCGGTGAGATAAGCAATCAGAATTCATTGAGCCGAATCGTAAGATTCAAAAAACTTTAATTGAAGAGTTTGATCATGGCTCAGATTGAACGCTGGCGGCAGGCCTAACACATGCAAGTCGAGCGGTAACACAAGGGAGCTTGCTTCTGAGGTGACGAGCGGCGGACGGGTGAGTAATGCCTAGGGATCTGCCCAGTCGAGGGGGATAACAGTTGGAAACGACTGCTAATACCGCATACGCCCTACGGGGGAAAGGAGGGGACCTTCGGGCCTTCCGCGATTGGATGAACCTAGGTGGGATTAGCTAGTTGGTGAGGTAATGGCTCACCAAGGCGACGATCCCTAGCTGTTCTGAGAGGATGATCAGCCACACTGGGACTGAGACACGGCCCAGACTCCTACGGGAGGCAGCAGTGGGGAATATTGCACAATGGGGGAAACCCTGATGCAGCCATGCCGCGTGTGTGAAGAAGGCCTTCGGGTTGTAAAGCACTTTCAGTAGGGAGGAAAGGTGATGTGTTAATAGCACATTGCTGTGACGTTACCTACAGAAGAAGGACCGGCTAACTCCGTGCCAGCAGCCGCGGTAATACGGAGGGTCCGAGCGTTAATCGGAATTACTGGGCGTAAAGCGTGCGCAGGCGGTTTGTTAAGCCAGATGTGAAATCCCCGGGCTCAACCTGGGAATTGCATTTGGAACTGGCGAACTAGAGTCTTGTAGAGGGGGGTAGAATTCCAGGTGTAGCGGTGAAATGCGTAGATATCTGGAGGAATACCGGTGGCGAAGGCGGCCCCCTGGACAAAGACTGACGCTCATGCACGAAAGCGTGGGGAGCAAACAGGATTAGATACCCTGGTAGTCCACGCCGTAAACGATGTCTACTCGGAGTTTGGTGACTTAGTCACTGGGCTCCCAAGCTAACGCATTAAGTAGACCGCCTGGGGAGTACGGCCGCAAGGTTAAAACTCAAATGAATTGACGGGGGCCCGCACAAGCGGTGGAGCATGTGGTTTAATTCGATGCAACGCGAAGAACCTTACCTACTCTTGACATCCACAGAAGAGACCAGAGATGGACTTGTGCCTTCGGGAACTGTGAGACAGGTGCTGCATGGCTGTCGTCAGCTCGTGTTGTGAAATGTTGGGTTAAGTCCCGCAACGAGCGCAACCCCTATCCTTATTTGCCAGCACGTAATGGTGGGAACTCTAGGGAGACTGCCGGTGATAAACCGGAGGAAGGTGGGGACGACGTCAAGTCATCATGCCCTTACGAGTAGGGCTACACACGTGCTACAATGGCGTATACAGAGGGTTGCAAAGCCGCGAGGTGGAGCTAATCTCACAAAGTACGTCGTAGTCCGGATCGGAGTCTGCAACTCGACTCCGTGAAGTCGGAATCGCTAGTAATCGTGGATCAGAATGCCACGGTGAATACGTTCCCGGGCCTTGTACACACCGCCCGTCACACCATGGGAGTGGGCTGCAAAAGAAGTGGGTAGTTTAACCTTCGGGAGAACGCTCACCACTTTGTGGTTCATGACTGGGGTGAAGTCGTAACAAGGTAGCCCTAGGGGAACCTGGGGCTGGATCACCTCCTTACCTATACGACTAACTCAATACCTAAAGTGCAGCAATGCATGTGAGTGTTCACACAGATTACTTGATAGAAGAAAGAGAAAGATATCGAAAGGTATTTTTGAGGATTTTGATTCTTAATCAAGGCACTTGATGAGTCTCGCAGGGAGTGTGCTTTAGCACATGACTGAGAAACGAAGAAAGTAACGCCGAGTAAGGATTAAAAGACCAAAAAGAATGGGTCTGTAGCTCAGCTGGTTAGAGCGCACCCCTGATAAGGGTGAGGTCGGTGGTTCAAGTCCACTCTGACCCACCAAATCTTCATTTTATCTGCGTTAATTAAATACTCGTTTAGTGAAGAACTAAACGTCGCATTGAATTAACTTGTTAAAATTCGATTTGGCTTCGCCAATCTTATGATTGGATACTTGATATTAATCTCAACTGCATGTAAATGGGGCTATAGCTCAGCTGGGAGAGCGCCTGCCTTGCACGCAGGAGGTCTGCGGTTCGATCCCGCATAGCTCCACCATTTACACTTATCATGACGATAAGCTTATGCATAGGTTAGAGATGCCAAAGATAAACGAAATTTTATCTTTGGCTTTTTTAAGCCCGCTCTTTAACAATTTGGAAAGCTGATAGTACTAACTAAAGGCGCATGAATGATGATTCGTTGTCGTTTGTGTGATTACGTTAGTGCGAAAAACGTTAATGCGAAAGCATTAACACTTGAGTTCTCAAAACACTGTTTAAGTGTCTTGAATATTCTAAAAAACTAAGGCGAGTCCACTTCCTACCCGGAGGTGAGACAAGTAAAAACCAGCTGGTCATGATATGACCCAGAGTTCACGTAAGTGAAACTCATTTGGGTTGTATGGTTAAGTGACCAAGCGTATACGGTGGATGCCTTGGCAGTCAGAGGCGATGAAGGACGTAATAACTTGCGAAAAGCGTTGGCGAGCTAGTAATAAGCATTTGAGCTAACGATATCCGAATGGGGAAACCCACATGCATAAGCATGTATCACAACATGAATACATAGTGTTGTGAGGCAAACCCGGGGAACTGAAACATCTAAGTACCCGGAGGAAAAGAAATCAACCGAGATTCCCCTAGTAGCGGCGAGCGAACGGGGATTAGCCCTTAAGTCTATGGGGTGTTAGTGGAATGAGTTGGAAAGCTCAGCGGCACAGGGTGATAGCCCCGTACACGAAAACTAACCATAGATGAAAACGAGTAAGGCGGGACACGTGACATCCTGTTTGAATATGGGGGGACCATCCTCCAAGGCTAAATACTCCTGACTGACCGATAGTGAACCAGTACCGTGAGGGAAAGGCGAAAAGAACCCCTGTGAGGGGAGTGAAATAGAACCTGAAACCGTGTACGTACAAGCAGTGGGAGCGGTTCTTGAGACCGTGACTGCGTACCTTTTGTATAATGGGTCAGCGACTTACATTTTGTAGCGAGGTTAAGCGAATAGCGGAGCCGTAGGGAAACCGAGTGTTAACTGCGCGTTTAGTTGCAAGGTGTAGACCCGAAACCGAGTGATCAGCCATGGGCAGGTTGAAGGTTGAGTAACATCAACTGGAGGACCGAACCGACTTATGTTGAAAAATGAGCGGATGACTTGTGGCTGGGGTGAAAGGCCAATCAAACTCGGAGATATCTGGTTCTCCTCGAAAGCTATTTAGGTAGCGCCTCGAGCGAATACCATTGGGGGTAGAGCACTGTTAAGGCTAGGGGTCATCCCGACTTACCAACCCTTTGCAAACTCCGAATACCAATGAGTACTACTCGGGAGACAGACAGCGGGTGCTAACGTCCGTTGTCAAAAGGGAAACAACCCAGACCGTCAGCTAAGGTCCCAAAGTGTATGTTAAGTGGGAAACGATGTGGGAAGGCTTAGACAGCTAGGATGTTGGCTTAGAAGCAGCCATCATTTAAAGAAAGCGTAATAGCTCACTAGTCGAGTCGGCCTGCGCGGAAGATTTAACGGGGCTAAACATACCACCGAAGCTACGGGTGCATTTCATTAGAAGTGCGCGGTAGAGGAGCGTTCTGTAAGCGGTTGAAGGTGAAGGGGTAACCCACACTGGACGTATCAGAAGTGCGAATGCTGACATGAGTAACGATAAAGGGAGTGAAAAACTCCCTCGCCGGAAGACCAAGGGTTCCTGTCCAACGTTAATCGGGGCAGGGTGAGTCGACCCCTAAGGTGAGGCCGAAAGGCGTAATCGATGGGAAACAGATTAATATTTCTGTACTTCCGCTAACTGCGATGGAGAGACGGAGAAGGCTAGGCTAGCGCGGCGTTGGTAGTCCGCGTTTAAGGTGGTAGGTTGATTTCTTAGGCAAATCCGGGAAATCGTACTTTAATGTACAGGCTGAGAGCTGATGACGAGTCACTAAGGTGATGAAGTAGTTGATGCCATGCTTCCAGGAAAATCTTCTAAGCTTCAGGTTAGCGGGAATCGTACCCCAAACCGACACAGGTGGTCGGGTAGAGAATACCAAGGCGCTTGAGAGAACTCGGCTGAAGGAACTAGGCAAAATGGTACCGTAACTTCGGGAGAAGGTACGCTCCTGTTGGTGATGAGACTTGCTCTCTAAGCTGACGGGAGTCGCAGATACCAGGTGGCTGCAACTGTTTATCAAAAACACAGCACTGTGCAAAATCGCAAGATGACGTATACGGTGTGACGCCTGCCCGGTGCCGGAAGGTTAATTGATTGGGTTATCTTCGGAGAAGCTCATGATCGAAGCCCCGGTAAACGGCGGCCGTAACTATAACGGTCCTAAGGTAGCGAAATTCCTTGTCGGGTAAGTTCCGACCTGCACGAATGGCGTAATGATGGCCACGCTGTCTCCAGCCGAGACTCAGTGAAGTTGAAATTGCGGTGAAGATGCCGTATACCCGCGGCTAGACGGAAAGACCCCGTGAACCTTTACTATAGCTTGGCACTGAACATTGAACCTACATGTGTAGGATAGGTGGGAGACTTTGAAGCTTGGACGCTAGTCTGAGTGGAGTCAATCTTGAAATACCACCCTTGTAGTTTTGATGTTCTAACTCTGGCCCCTTATCGGGGTTGAGGACAGTGCCTGGTGGGTAGTTTGACTGGGGCGGTCTCCTCCCAAAGAGTAACGGAGGAGCACGAAGGTTGGCTAAGTACGGTCGGACATCGTACGGTTAGTGCAATGGCATAAGCCAGCTTAACTGCGAGACATACACGTCGAGCAGGTACGAAAGTAGGTCATAGTGATCCGGTGGTTCTGAATGGAAGGGCCATCGCTCAACGGATAAAAGGTACTCCGGGGATAACAGGCTGATACCGCCCAAGAGTTCATATCGACGGCGGTGTTTGGCACCTCGATGTCGGCTCATCACATCCTGGGGCTGAAGTCGGTCCCAAGGGTATGGCTGTTCGCCATTTAAAGTGGTACGCGAGCTGGGTTCAGAACGTCGTGAGACAGTTCGGTCCCTATCTGCCGTGGGCGTTGGATGATTGAGGGAGCTGCTCCTAGTACGAGAGGACCGGAGTGGACGAACCGCTTGTGTTTGGGTTGTCATGCCAATGGCATTGCCCAGTAGCTACGTTCGGAATCGATAACCGCTGAAAGCATCTAAGCGGGAAGCGAGCCCCAAGATGAGTCATCCCTAGAGCTTTAAGCTCTCTAAAGGGCCGTAGGAGACTACTACGTTGATAGGCAAGGTGTGTAAGCGTTGTGAGGCGTTGAGCTAACTTGTACTAATGACCCGTGAGGCTTAACCATACAACCCAGATGGGTTTTACTGATACGACTTAGTGTTAGAGTAAAGCGCTTAAGCAGTGCGAGAGACTCAATAAAGCAATCAGCTTTCCGAATTATTATTTAATGCAATATACTGCGTTAGATAAACAAAATTTGTCTGGAAACCATAGAGCTGTGGCACCACCTGATCCCATTCCGAACTCAGAAGTGAAACACAGTATCGCCGATGGTAGTGTGGGGTCTCCCCATGCGAGAGTAGGTCATTTCCAGGCGCCTAATTTCTCTTTTACGAAAGAGTATGTTCCAAGAAGTAATTTGCTGATATGGCTCAGTTGGTAGAGCGCATCCTTGGTAAGGATGAGGTCCCCAGTTCGATTCTGGGTATCAGCACCAAGAGTTATCTAGTGTAATGTCCTAGAAAAGAGTTTGTCTGGAAACCATAGAGCTGTGGCACCACCTGATCCCATTCCGAACTCAGAAGTGAAACACAGTATCGCCGATGGTAGTGTGGGGTCTCCCCATGCGAGAGTAGGTCATTTCCAGGCGCCTAATAAAACAGCAAGGCCACCTTAATAGGGTGGCCTTTTTGTTTGTGCCTTAAACCTAAGCAATTAGTCAGTGTGGATGATATGCCCATGCCAGAGTCGGTTATTTTCCGGCGCTAAATAATACTGCAAGGCCACCTTAATCGGGTGACCTTTTTGTTTTGTGCCTAAAGTCTTTCTCAATACGAATCATTAGCCAGTGTGGATGATATGCCCATGCCAGGGTCGTTTGTTTTCCCAGCAATAAAGAATACAGCAAGGCCACCTTAATCGGGTGGCCTTTTTGTTTTGTGTCTAAAGTTGTTCTCAATGTGAATCATTAACCAGTGTGGATGATATGCTCATGACAGAGTAAGTTATTTTTAGGCACCTAGTTGACTTGAAATCGTCGCGAGATAGGCGACTATTTTGTTGCGGCTGTTTTGTATCCAAAATTTGAGAGAATGGTCGTTGATAGCATTACATAATAGTATGTTTATATACCTATGCCAGAGGAGGTTATTTTATACGCTTAATTGATGTAAAAAGCCCTGAGAAATTGAAGATGCGTTTAATGCATGTGATTTTTCGGTTGAAAACAATGATCGCACATGATCAATAAAAATCTATGGTCGATAACCCTGAGATAGCTGATTATTTCCAGGCATCTAATTAAGGTGAGGGGGTCGTGACACAGCGGGCTATAATGCAGTGGTTTTTATGGCTGCAGTTTGAGAACTCAAAGTACTTGAGCTATATAATCAAATATGACACTCGTATCGTGTATGTCGCTATGAGTATCAAGCTTTAATAAGAGCCGGAGAGAGGATGGATGAAGGTCCTGCGTTTATTAAACAAGCTAGTAAGATAAGGTATTAGAACATCAGCTTAGATGCTCGTCGTTACTAGTATTTTTTTAGCCTGTTATTTATGGCTTTATATTATCTCTTATTAAAGTCTAGTAACTATTTACTCATACAGCTGGTCTGTGGTGACATGCTGTTGATTTGACATTGTTCGTTGCTAACCTTCGCCGTTAATCTTGATGTTTCAGGTTTCATTTAATTAATAGGTTTCTGATGTTATTCATCTCTTTTTTGTCTACAAATCAAAAGTTATTAAATTGAAGCCGTACCAACCAGCTAGCCCACTATATCTAAGTATCTCTTATCTATCTAAGCAGCAGTCAATTCAATTCTTTACACAGTATCGTCTTAGATGTGTTTATTAAATCAGCCATCAGATTTGCATATTAGTCATCTGCTACCCGTAATAATTGTTTAGCTCCTTAGTCTTACTAAGCTATCGATAGACAAACTCATCGTATCCAAGCAGTCGATAGTAGAAAGCAACATTATGGCAAGTTAGAATGGTGCTCGATAATGTAAATTACGCATTAAAGACTATTACAATAAATACCACCTCTTCAAATTAAGCTTGGCTTTGCCATAGTATTTTTATGTAGATTCTATTAATGCAATCCCTTCAATAAATGATACAAAGATTGTTATGCAATTTGGTGAAGCGACAATCAATATATCAAGATTGATCATCGCTTTGTTCAAATCCACAGTCATCTATATCTGCATCCTTTAAAGTGACTCGTTTTAAATATGCAGCAAGTCTATTCAAACATTCAGTTACGGTTCCTATTCGTCATTAATAAGACCGACTCCAAAACTTGTCACTTACATTGAGTAACGTTATATCAATATCCCTTCGCTTTTAAGGCAGAGTTTACCCATAGGATGATTCCTCAATCTTCTATGAGCACGTTAAGTGTCACTACACACATCCAAGATCAACTAATAAAGCTCACAGTTAGTCTATATACAGTCGAATATAATCAAGTCTATATAAATAAGCTCACTTTTACATATTATCAATATAGGCCGCTTAGCCTAACTAAGGGCCATTAAGCTATTAACATGGGTGAGAGTTCTTGTTTTTCGACCGATTGCACTCGACTCATTAAGCATGGATATAAATAAATGATACTTTTAATAGTGCTCTACATAGATTTTACTATTCAAGTCACTTTGCTGCTTAGGATATTTTATCGCTTACAACCTCTTAATTGTGGATAAATCTGTGAGTAAGATGTTCTTAAGCTGGTGCTAACTTAAGTATAAAAATTAATTCATAAATATGACAAAAAAGGCCTTGCACAAAATCTTGTGGTGCCTATAATGCGCATCCACTGACACGGCAGACAGCGAAAGCGGTCACCGAGTTGGGTTGAGTTAAGTGGTTCATATCACTGGATTCAAGGCGAAAAGAAAGTTTGAAAAAACACTTGACGCCAACACGGGAAAGCGTAGAATACGCACCCCAAGCCAACGACCTAGCGTCTTACGGCGATGTCTGAAAAATTGACATCATGTTCTTTAACAATCTAAACAAGAAATCTGTGTGGACATTCACAGGTATTGAGTTATTCGAAATTGTCTTCTGTTCTTCGGAATGTTGGCAATCAAAAAATTTAAACTCAATGCAACGATGAATGTTCATAGTAATATGTACAAAGACTTATTTCGCTTCGGTGAGATAAGCAATCAGAATTCATTGAGCCGAATCGCAAGATTCAAAAAACTTTAATTGAAGAGTTTGATCATGGCTCAGATTGAACGCTGGCGGCAGGCCTAACACATGCAAGTCGAGCGGTAACACAAGGGAGCTTGCTCCTGAGGTGACGAGCGGCGGACGGGTGAGTAATGCCTAGGGATCTGCCCAGTCGAGGGGGATAACAGTTGGAAACGACTGCTAATACCGCATACGCCCTACGGGGGAAAGGAGGGGACCTTCGGGCCTTCCGCGATTGGATGAACCTAGGTGGGATTAGCTAGTTGGTGAGGTAATGGCTCACCAAGGCGACGATCCCTAGCTGTTCTGAGAGGATGATCAGCCACACTGGGACTGAGACACGGCCCAGACTCCTACGGGAGGCAGCAGTGGGGAATATTGCACAATGGGGGAAACCCTGATGCAGCCATGCCGCGTGTGTGAAGAAGGCCTTCGGGTGTAAAGCACTTTCAGTAGGGAGGAAAGGTGATGTGTTAATAGCACATTGCTGTGACGTTACCTACAGAAGAAGGACCGGCTAACTCCGTGCCAGCAGCCGCGGTAATACGGAGGGTCCGAGCGTTAATCGGAATTACTGGGCGTAAAGCGTGCGCAGGCGGTTTGTTAAGCCAGATGTGAAATCCCCGGGCTCAACCTGGGAATTGCATTTGGAACTGGCGAACTAGAGTCTTGTAGAGGGGGGTAGAATTCCAGGTGTAGCGGTGAAATGCGTAGATATCTGGAGGAATACCGGTGGCGAAGGCGGCCCCCTGGACAAAGACTGACGCTCATGCACGAAAGCGTGGGGAGCAAACAGGATTAGATACCCTGGTAGTCCACGCCGTAAACGATGTCTACTCGGAGTTTGGTGACTTAGTCACTGGGCTCCCAAGCTAACGCATTAAGTAGACCGCCTGGGAGTACGGCCGCAAGGTTAAAACTCAAATGAATTGACGGGGCCCGCACAAGCGGTGGAGCATGTGGTTTAATTCGATGCAACGCGAAGAACCTTACCTACTCTTGACATCCACAGAAGAGACCAGAGATGGACTTGTGCCTTCGGGAACTGTGAGACAGGTGCTGCATGGCTGTCGTCAGCTCGTGTTGTGAAATGTTGGGTTAAGTCCCGCAACGAGCGCAACCCCTATCCTTATTTGCCAGCACGTAATGGTGGGAACTCTAGGGAGACTGCCGGTGATAAACCGGAGGAAGGTGGGGACGACGTCAAGTCATCATGGCCCTTACGAGTAGGGCTACACACGTGCTACAATGGCGTATACAGAGGGTTGCAAAGCCGCGAGGTGGAGCTAATCTCACAAAGTACGTCGTAGTCCGGATCGGAGTCTGCAACTCGACTCCGTGAAGTCGGAATCGCTAGTAATCGTGGATCAGAATGCCACGGTGAATACGTTCCCGGGCCTTGTACACACCGCCCGTCACACCATGGGAGTGGGCTGCAAAAGAAGTGGGTAGTTTAACCTTCGGGAGAACGCTCACCACTTTGTGGTTCATGACTGGGGTGAAGTCGTAACAAGGTAGCCCTAGGGAACCTGGGGCTGGATCACCTCCTTACCTATACGACTAACTCAATACCTAAAGTGCAGCGATGCATGTGAGTGTTCACACAGATTACTTGTTAACTTCTTCGGAAGTAGAGTGAAACACACCGCTTGCCGGTTAAGTGTTGTTCTTTAACAATTTGGAAAGCTGATAGTACTAACTAAAGGCGCATAGATGATGATTCGTTGTCGTTTATGTGATTACGTTAGTGCGAAAAACGTTAATGCGAAAGCATTAACACTTGAGTTCTCAAAACACTGTTTAAGTGTCTTGAATATTCTAAAAAACTAAGGCGAGTCCACTTCCTACCCGGAGGTGAGACAAGTAAAAACCAGCTGGTCATGATACGACCCAGAGCTCTTCTCTTGTTAATTCAAGGGTGTGAAACTCATTTGGGTTGTATGGTTAAGTGACCAAGCGTATACGGTGGATGCCTTGGCAGTCAGAGGCGATGAAGGACGTAATAACTTGCGAAAAGCGTTGGCGAGCTAGTAATAAGCATTTGAGCTAACGATATCCGAATGGGGAAACCCACATGCATAAGCATGTATCACAACATGAATACATAGTGTTGTGAGGCAAAACCGGGGAACTGAAACATCTAAGTACCCGGAGGAAAAGAAATCAACCGAGATTCCCTAGTAGCGGCGAGCGAACGGGGATTAGCCCTTAAGTCTATGGGGTGTTAGTGGAATGAGTTGGAAAGCTCAGCGGCACAGGGTGATAGCCCCGTACACGAAAACTAACCATAGATGAAAACGAGTAAGGCGGGACACGTGACATCCTGTTTGAAATGGGGGGGACCATCCTCCAAGGCTAAATACTCCTGACTGACCGATAGTGAACCAGTACCGTGAGGGAAAGGCGAAAAGAACCCCCTGTGGGGAGTGAAATAGAACCTGAAACCGTGTACGTACAAGCAGTGGGAGCGGTTCTTGAGACCGTGACTGCGTACCTTTTGTATAATGGGTCAGCGACTTACATTTTGTAGCGAGGTTAAGCGAATAGCGGAGCCGTAGGGAAACCGAGTGTTAACTGCGCGTTTAGTTGCAAGGTGTAGACCCGAAACCGAGTGATCTAGCC
Source organism: Shewanella vesiculosa (assembly GCF_021560015.1). NCBI lineage: Bacteria > Pseudomonadati > Pseudomonadota > Gammaproteobacteria > Alteromonadales > Shewanellaceae > Shewanella > Shewanella vesiculosa. The sequence continues at coordinate 3,909,807 of NZ_CP073588.1, forward strand.
ATGGGCAGGTTGAAGGTTGAGTAACATCAACTGGAGGACCGAACCGACTTATGTTGAAAAATGAGCGGATGACTTGTGGCTGGGGGTGAAAGGCCAATCAAACTCGGAGATATCTGGTTCTCCTCGAAAGCTATTTAGGTAGCGCCTCGAGCGAATACCATTGGGGGTAGAGCACTGTTAAGGCTAGGGGGTCATCCCGACTTACCAACCCTTTGCAAACTCCGAATACCAATGAGTACTACTCGGGAGACAGACAGCGGGTGCTAACGTCCGTTGTCAAAAGGGAAACAACCCAGACCGTCAGCTAAGGTCCCAAAGTGTATGTTAAGTGGAAACGATGTGGGAAGGCTTAGACAGCTAGGATGTTGGCTTAGAAGCAGCCATCATTTAAAGAAAGCGTAATAGCTCACTAGTCGAGTCGGCCTGCGCGGAAGATTTAACGGGGCTAAACATACCACCGAAGCTACGGGTGCATTTCATTAGAAGTGCGCGGTAGAGGAGCGTTCTGTAAGCGGTTGAAGGTGAAGGGGTAACCCACACTGGACGTATCAGAAGTGCGAATGCTGACATGAGTAACGATAAAGGGAGTGAAAAACTCCCTCGCCGGAAGACCAAGGGTTCCTGTCCAACGTTAATCGGGGCAGGGTGAGTCGACCCCTAAGGTGAGGCCGAAAGGCGTAATCGATGGGAAACAGATTAATATTTCTGTACTTCCGCTAACTGCGATGGAGAGACGGAGAAGGCTAGGCTAGCGCGGCGTTGGTAGTCCGCGTTTAAGGTGGTAGGTTGATTTCTTAGGCAAATCCGGGAAATCGTACTTTAATGTACAGGCTGAGAGCTGATGACGAGTCACTAAGGTGATGAAGTAGTTGATGCCATGCTTCCAGGAAAATCTTCTAAGCTTCAGGTTAGCGGGAATCGTACCCCAAACCGACACAGGTGGTCGGGTAGAGAATACCAAGGCGCTTGAGAGAACTCGGCTGAAGGAACTAGGCAAAATGGTACCGTAACTTCGGGAGAAGGTACGCTCCTGTTGGTGATGAGACTTGCTCTCTAAGCTGACGGGAGTCGCAGATACCAGGTGGCTGCAACTGTTTATCAAAAACACAGCACTGTGCAAAATCGCAAGATGACGTATACGGTGTGACGCCTGCCCGGTGCCGGAAGGTTAATTGATTGGGTTATCTTCGGAGAAGCTCATGATCGAAGCCCCGGTAAACGGCGGCCGTAACTATAACGGTCCTAAGGTAGCGAAATTCCTTGTCGGGTAAGTTCCGACCTGCACGAATGGCGTAATGATGGCCACGCTGTCTCCAGCCGAGACTCAGTGAAGTTGAAATTGCGGTGAAGATGCCGTATACCCGCGGCTAGACGGAAAGACCCCGTGAACCTTTACTATAGCTTGGCACTGAACATTGAACCTACATGTGTAGGATAGGTGGGAGACTTTGAAGCTTGGACGCTAGTCTGAGTGGAGTCAATCTTGAAATACCACCCTTGTAGTTTTGATGTTCTAACTCTGGCCCCTTATCGGGGTTGAGGACAGTGCCTGGTGGGTAGTTTGACTGGGGCGGTCTCCTCCCAAAGAGTAACGGAGGAGCACGAAGGTTGGCTAAGTACGGTCGGACATCGTACGGTTAGTGCAATGGCATAAGCCAGCTTAACTGCGAGACATACACGTCGAGCAGGTACGAAAGTAGGTCATAGTGATCCGGTGGTTCTGAATGGAAGGGCCATCGCTCAACGGATAAAAGGTACTCCGGGGATAACAGGCTGATACCGCCCAAGAGTTCATATCGACGGCGGTGTTTGGCACCTCGATGTCGGCTCATCACATCCTGGGGCTGAAGTCGGTCCCAAGGGTATGGCTGTTCGCCATTTAAAGTGGTACGCGAGCTGGGTTCAGAACGTCGTGAGACAGTTCGGTCCCTATCTGCCGTGGGCGTTGGATGATTGAGGGGAGCTGCTCCTAGTACGAGAGGACCGGAGTGGACGAACCGCTTGTGTTTGGGTTGTCATGCCAATGGCATTGCCCAGTAGCTACGTTCGGAATCGATAACCGCTGAAAGCATCTAAGCGGGAAGCGAGCCCCAAGATGAGTCATCCCTAGAGCTTTAAGCTCTCTAAAGGGCCGTAGGAGACTACTACGTTGATAGGCAAGGTGTGTAAGCGTTGTGAGGCGTTGAGCTAACTTGTACTAATGACCCGTGAGGCTTAACCATACAACCCAGATGGGTTTTACTGATACGACTTAGTGTTAGAGTAAAGCGCTTAAGCAGTGCGAGAGACTCAATAAAGCAATCAGCTTTCCGAATTATTATTTAATGCAATATACTGCGTTAGATAAACAAAATTTGTCTGGAAACCATAGAGCTGTGGCACCACCTGATCCCATTCCGAACTCAGAAGTGAAACACAGTATCGCCGATGGTAGTGTGGGGTCTCCCCATGCGAGAGTAGGTCATTTCCAGGCGCCTAATAAAACAGCAAGGCCACCTTAATAGGGTGGCCTTTTTGGTTTGTGCCTTAAACCTAAGCAATTAGTCAGTGTGGATGATATGCCCATGCCAGAGTCGGTTATTTTCCGGCGCTAAATAATACTGCAAGGCCACCTTAATCGGGTGACCTTTTTGTTTTGTGCCTAAAGTCTTTCTCAATACGAATCATTAGCCAGTGTGGATGATATGCCCATGCCAGGGTCGTTTGTTTTCCCAGCAATAAAGAATACAGCAAGGCCACCTTAATCGGGTGGCCTTTTTGTTTTGTGTCTAAAGTTGTTCTCAATGTGAATCATTAACCAGTGTGGATGATATGCTCATGACAGAGTAAGTTATTTTTAGGCACCTAGTTGACTTGAAATCGTCGCGAGATAGGCGACTATTTTGTTGCGGCTGTTTTGTATCCAAAATTTGAGAGAATGGTCGTTGATAGCATTACATAATAGTATGTTTATATACCTATGCCAGAGGAGGTTATTTTATACGCTTAATTGATGTAAAAAGCCCTGAGAAATTGAAGATGCGTTTAATGCATGTGATTTTTCGGTTGAAAACAATGATCGCACATGATCAATAAAAATCTATGGTCGATAACCCTGAGATAGCTGATTATTTCCAGGCATCTAATTAAGGTGAGGGGGTCGTGACACAGCGGGCTATAATGCAGTGGTTTTTATGGCTGCAGTTTGAGAACTCAAAGTACTTGAGCTATATAATCAAATATGACACTCGTATCGTGTATGTCGCTATGAGTATCAAGCTTTAATAAGAGCCGGAGAGAGGATGGATGAAGGTCCTGCGTTTATTAAACAAAGCTAGTAAGATAAGGTATTAGAACATCAGCTTAGATGCTCGTCGTTACTAGTATTTTTTTAGCCTGTTATTTATGGCTTTATATTATCTCTTATTAAAGTCTAGTAACTATTTACTCATACAGCTGGTCTGTGGTGACATGCTGTTGATTTGACATTGTTCGTTGCTAACCTTCGCCGTTAATCTTGATGTTTCAGGTTTCATTTAATTAATAGGTTTCTGATGTTATTCATCTCTTTTTGTCTACAAATCAAAAGTTATTAAATTGAAGCCGTACCAACCAGCTAGCCCACTATATCTAAGTATCTCTTATCTATCTAAGCAGCAGTCAATTCAATTCTTTACACAGTATCGTCTTAGATGTGTTTATTAAATCAGCCATCAGATTTGCATATTAGTCATCTGCTACCCGTAATAATTGTTTAGCTCCTTAGTCTTACTAAGCTATCGATAGACAAACTCATCGTATCCAAGCAGTCGATAGTAGAAAGCAACATTATGGCAAGTTAGAATGGTGCTCGATAATGTAAATTACGCATTAAAGACTATTACAATAAATACCACCTCTTCAAATTAAGCTTGGCTTTGCCATAGTATTTTTATGTAGATTCTATTAATGCAATCCCTTCAATAAATGATACAAAGATTGTTATGCAATTTGGTGAAGCGACAATCAATATATCAAGATTGATCATCGCTTTGTTCAAATCCACAGTCATCTATATCTGCATCCTTTAAAGTGACTCGTTTTAAATATGCAGCAAGTCTATTCAAACATTCAGTTACGGTTCCTATTCGTCATTAATAAGACCGACTCCAAAACTTGTCACTTACATTGAGTAACGTTATATCAATATCCCTTCGCTTTTTAAGGCAGAGTTTACCCATAGGATGATTCCTCAATCTTCTATGAGCACGTTAAGTGTCACTACACACATCCAAGATCAACTAATAAAGCTCACAGTTAGTCTATATACAGTCGAATATAATCAAGTCTATATAAATAAGCTCACTTTTACATATTATCAATATAGGCCGCTTAGCCTAACTAAGGGCCATTAAGCTATTAACATGGGTGAGAGTTCTTGTTTTTCGACCGATTGCACTCGACTCATTAAGCATGGATATAAATAAATGATACTTTTAATAGTGCTCTACATAGGATTTTACTATTCAAGTCACTTTGCTGCTTAGGATATTTTATCGCTTACAACCTCTTAATTGTGGATAAATCTGTGAGTAAGATGTTCTTAAGCTGGTGCTAACTTAAGTATAAAAATTAATTCATAAATATGACAAAAAAGGCCTTGCACAAAATCTTGTGGTGCCTATAATGCGCATCCACTGACACGGCAGACAGCGAAAGCGGTCACCGAGTTGGGTTGAGTTAAGTGGTTCATATCACTGGATTCAAGGCGAAAAGAAAGTTTGAAAAACACTTGACGCCAACACGGGAAAGCGTAGAATACGCACCCCAAGCCAACGACCTAGCGTCTTACGGCGATGTCTGAAAAATTGACATCATGTTCTTTAACAATCTAAACAAGAAATCTGTGTGGACATTCACAGGTATTGAGTTATTCGAAATTGTCTTCTGTTCTTCGGAATGTTGGCAATCAAAAAATTTAAACTCAATGCAACGATGAATGTTCATAGTAATATGTACAAAGACTTATTTCGCTTCGGTGAGATAAGCAATCAGAATTCATTGAGCCGAATCGCAAGATTCAAAAAACTTTAATTGAAGAGTTTGATCATGGCTCAGATTGAACGCTGGCGGCAGGCCTAACACATGCAAGTCGAGCGGTAACACAAGGGAGCTTGCTCCTGAGGTGACGAGCGGCGGACGGGTGAGTAATGCCTAGGGATCTGCCCAGTCGAGGGGGATAACAGTTGGAAACGACTGCTAATACCGCATACGCCCTACGGGGGAAAGGAGGGGACCTTCGGGCCTTCCGCGATTGGATGAACCTAGGTGGGATTAGCTAGTTGGTGAGGTAATGGCTCACCAAGGCGACGATCCCTAGCTGTTCTGAGAGGATGATCAGCCACACTGGGACTGAGACACGGCCCAGACTCCTACGGGAGGCAGCAGTGGGGAATATTGCACAATGGGGGAAACCCTGATGCAGCCATGCCGCGTGTGTGAAGAAGGCCTTCGGGTTGTAAAGCACTTTCAGTAGGGAGGAAAGGTGATGTGTTAATAGCACATTGCTGTGACGTTACCTACAGAAGAAGGACCGGCTAACTCCGTGCCAGCAGCCGCGGTAATACGGAGGGTCCGAGCGTTAATCGGAATTACTGGGCGTAAAGCGTGCGCAGGCGGTTTGTTAAGCCAGATGTGAAATCCCCGGGCTCAACCTGGGAATTGCATTTGGAACTGGCGAACTAGAGTCTTGTAGAGGGGGGTAGAATTCCAGGTGTAGCGGTGAAATGCGTAGATATCTGGAGGAATACCGGTGGCGAAGGCGGCCCCCTGGACAAAGACTGACGCTCATGCACGAAAGCGTGGGGAGCAAACAGGATTAGATACCCTGGTAGTCCACGCCGTAAACGATGTCTACTCGGAGTTTGGTGACTTAGTCACTGGGCTCCCAAGCTAACGCATTAAGTAGACCGCCTGGGGAGTACGGCCGCAAAGGTTAAAACTCAAATGAATTGACGGGGCCCGCACAAGCGGTGGAGCATGTGGTTTAATTCGATGCAACGCGAAGAACCTTACCTACTCTTGACATCCACAGAAGAGACCAGAGATGGACTTGTGCCTTCGGGAACTGTGAGACAGGTGCTGCATGGCTGTCGTCAGCTCGTGTTGTGAAATGTTGGGTTAAGTCCCGCAACGAGCGCAACCCCTATCCTTATTTGCCAGCACGTAATGGTGGGAACTCTAGGGAGACTGCCGGTGATAAACCGGAGGAAGGTGGGGACGACGTCAAGTCATCATGGCCCTTACGAGTAGGGCTACACACGTGCTACAATGGCGTATACAGAGGGTTGCAAAGCCGCGAGGTGGAGCTAATCTCACAAAGTACGTCGTAGTCCGGATCGGAGTCTGCAACTCGACTCCGTGAAGTCGGAATCGCTAGTAATCGTGGATCAGAATGCCACGGTGAATACGTTCCCGGGCCTTGTACACACCGCCCGTCACACCATGGGAGTGGGCTGCAAAAGAAGTGGGTAGTTTAACCTTCGGGAGAACGCTCACCACTTTGTGGTTCATGACTGGGGTGAAGTCGTAACAAGGTAGCCCTAGGGGAACCTGGGGCTGGATCACCTCCTTACCTATACGACTAACTCAATACCTAAAGTGCAGCGATGCATGTGAGTGTTCACACAGATTACTTGTTAACTTCTTCGGAAGTAGAGTGAAACACACCGCTTGCCGGTTAAGTGTTGTTGTTCTTTAACAATTTGGAAAGCTGATAGTACTAACTAAAGGCGCATAGATGATGATTCGTTGTCGTTTATGTGATTACGTTAGTGCGAAAAACGTTAATGCGAAAGCATTAACACTTGAGTTCTCAAAACACTGTTTAAGTGTCTTGAATATTCTAAAAAACTAAGGCGAGTCCACTTCCTACCCGGAGGTGAGACAAGTAAAAACCAGCTGGTCATGATACGACCCAGAGCTCTTCTCTTGTTAATTCAAGGGTGTGAAACTCATTTGGGTTGTATGGTTAAGTGACCAAGCGTATACGGTGGATGCCTTGGCAGTCAGAGGCGATGAAGGACGTAATAACTTGCGAAAAGCGTTGGCGAGCTAGTAATAAGCATTTGAGCTAACGATATCCGAATGGGGAAACCCACATGCATAAGCATGTATCACAACATGAATACATAGTGTTGTGAGGCAAACCCGGGGAACTGAAACATCTAAGTACCCGGAGGAAAAGAAATCAACCGAGATTCCCCTAGTAGCGGCGAGCGAACGGGGATTAGCCCTTAAGTCTATGGGGTGTTAGTGGAATGAGTTGGAAAGCTCAGCGGCACAGGGTGATAGCCCCGTACACGAAAACTAACCATAGATGAAAACGAGTAAGGCGGGACACGTGACATCCTGTTTGAATATGGGGACCATCCTCCAAGGCTAAATACTCCTGACTGACCGATAGTGAACCAGTACCGTGAGGGAAAGGCGAAAAGAACCCCTGTGAGGGGTGAAATAGAACCTGAAACCGTGTACGTACAAGCAGTGGGAGCGGTTCTTGAGACCGTGACTGCGTACCTTTTGTATAATGGGTCAGCGACTTACATTTTGTAGCGAGGTTAAGCGAATAGCGGAGCCGTAGGGAAACCGAGTGTTAACTGCGCGTTTAGTTGCAAGGTGTAGACCCGAAACCGAGTGATTCAGCCATGGGCAGGTTGAAGGTTGAGTAACATCAACTGGAGGACCGAACCGACTTATGTTGAAAAATGAGCGGATGACTTGTGGCTGGGGGTGAAAGGCCAATCAAACTCGGAGATATCTGGTTCTCCTCGAAAGCTATTTAGGTAGCGCCTCGAGCGAATACCATTGGGGTAGAGCACTGTTAAGGCTAGGGGTCATCCCGACTTACCAACCCTTTGCAAACTCCGAATACCAATGAGTACTACTCGGGAGACAGACAGCGGGTGCTAACGTCCGTTGTCAAAAGGGAAACAACCCAGACCGTCAGCTAAGGTCCCAAAGTGTATGTTAAGTGGGAAACGATGTGGGAAGGCTTAGACAGCTAGGATGTTGGCTTAGAAGCAGCCATCATTTAAAGAAAGCGTAATAGCTCACTAGTCGAGTCGGCCTGCGCGGAAGATTTAACGGGGCTAAACATACCACCGAAGCTACGGGTGCATTTCATTAGAAGTGCGCGGTAGAGGAGCGTTCTGTAAGCGGTTGAAGGTGAAGGGGTAACCCACACTGGACGTATCAGAAGTGCGAATGCTGACATGAGTAACGATAAAGGGAGTGAAAAACTCCCTCGCCGGAAGACCAAGGGTTCCTGTCCAACGTTAATCGGGGCAGGGTGAGTCGACCCCTAAGGTGAGGCCGAAAGGCGTAATCGATGGGAAACAGATTAATATTTCTGTACTTCCGCTAACTGCGATGGAGAGACGGAGAAGGCTAGGCTAGCGCGGCGTTGGTAGTCCGCGTTTAAGGTGGTAGGTTGAATTCTTAGGCAAATCCGGGAATTCGTACTTCAATGTACAGGCTGAGAGCTGATGACGAGTCACTAAGGTGATGAAGTAGTTGATGCCATGCTTCCAGGAAAATCTTCTAAGCTTCAGGTTAGCGGGAATCGTACCCCAAACCGACACAGGTGGTCGGGTAGAGAATACCAAGGCGCTTGAGAGAACTCGGCTGAAGGAACTAGGCAAAATGGTACCGTAACTTCGGGGAGAAGGTACGCTCCTGTTGGTGATGAGACTTGCTCTCTAAGCTGACGGGAGTCGCAGATACCAGGTGGCTGCAACTGTTTATCAAAAACACAGCACTGTGCAAAATCGCAAGATGACGTATACGGTGTGACGCCTGCCCGGTGCCGGAAGGTTAATTGATTGGGTTATCTTCGGAGAAGCTCATGATCGAAGCCCCGGTAAACGGCGGCCGTAACTATAACGGTCCTAAGGTAGCGAAATTCCTTGTCGGGTAAGTTCCGACCTGCACGAATGGCGTAATGATGGCCACGCTGTCTCCAGCCGAGACTCAGTGAAGTTGAAATTGCGGTGAAGATGCCGTATACCCGCGGCTAGACGGAAAGACCCCGTGAACCTTTACTATAGCTTGGCACTGAACATTGAACCTACATGTGTAGGATAGGTGGGAGACTTTGAAGCTTGGACGCTAGTCTGAGTGGAGTCAATCTTGAAATACCACCCTTGTAGTTTTGATGTTCTAACTCTGGCCCCTTATCGGGGTTGAGGACAGTGCCTGGTGGGTAGTTTGACTGGGGCGGTCTCCTCCCAAAGAGTAACGGAGGAGCACGAAGGTTGGCTAAGTACGGTCGGACATCGTACGGTTAGTGCAATGGCATAAGCCAGCTTAACTGCGAGACATACACGTCGAGCAGGTACGAAAGTAGGTCATAGTGATCCGGTGGTTCTGAATGGAAGGGCCATCGCTCAACGGATAAAAGGTACTCCGGGGATAACAGGCTGATACCGCCCAAGAGTTCATATCGACGGCGGTGTTTGGCACCTCGATGTCGGCTCATCACATCCTGGGGCTGAAGTCGGTCCCAAGGGTATGGCTGTTCGCCATTTAAAGTGGTACGCGAGCTGGGTTCAGAACGTCGTGAGACAGTTCGGTCCCTATCTGCCGTGGGCGTTGGATGATTGAGGGAGCTGCTCCTAGTACGAGAGGACCGGAGTGGACGAACCGCTGGTGTTTGGGTTGTCATGCCAATGGCATTGCCCAGTAGCTACGTTCGGAATCGATAACCGCTGAAAGCATCTAAGCGGGAAGCGAGCCCCAAGATGAGTCATCCCTAGAGCTTTAAGCTCTCTAAAGGGCCGTAGGAGACTACTACGTTGATAGGCAAGGTGTGTAAGCGTTGTGAGGCGTTGAGCTAACTTGTACTAATGACCCGTGAGGCTTAACCATACAACCCAGATGGGTTTTACTGATACGACTTAGTGTTAGAATAAAGCGCTTAAGCAGTGCGAGAGACTCAATAAAGCAATCAGCTTTCTGAATTATTATTTAATGCAATATACTGCGTTAGATAAACAAAATTTGTCTGGAAACCATAGAGCTGTGGCACCACCTGATCCCATTCCGAACTCAGAAGTGAAACACAGTATCGCCGATGGTAGTGTGGGGTCTCCCCATGCGAGAGTAGGTCATTTCCAGGCGCCTAATAAAACAGCAAGGCCACCTTAATAGGGTGGCCTTTTTGTTTTGTGCCTTAAACCTAAGTAATTAGTCAGTGTGGCTGATATGCCCATGCCAGAGTCGGTTATTTCTAGGCGCTAAATACTACAGCAAGGCCACTCTACTCGAGTGGCCTTTTTGTTTTGTGCCTTGAAACCTAAGCAATCAGAACATCGATGCTAGGTGTAGTTCGCTAGACGCTCACCTAGGTCTTACCAATGCGATGATCATTAGTAGATAAAATAAGTGTGAACTTTGGTTGCTGGTAAGACAGTTTTAAACCCATTACTTGATTAGTAATGGGTGTTATTCTTTAGAAATAGGCTTTCAAATAGAAGGTTCGGGATCGATTTCAGAGTTCAGCTAATATTTTTTCTACGATAGGCTTATTAGCTTCGGGGAAGTCATATTCTGCAATGCTATGGATTGGTACCCATTCAATTTGCTGCTGTTCCATACCTTTAGCTTGGTTTGAGAATTCAGTAATTAAATGGATATCGAGTCTGACATGTTTATCTGGATAATCATGAATGATGTCCATGAAGGGAGTTGAATGAGAGACATCAAGATTAACTTCCTCTTTTAGTTCCCTAATTAACGCTTCAGTAACCGTTTCATTTGTTTCTACCTTACCGCCTGGAAATTCCCATTTTCCGCCTTGGTGAAGGTGTCCAAGCCTTTTAGCAAGTAAAATCTGCCTATCTTGATTAATGATGACACCAACAGCAACATGAATTCTCTTTTGCATGTTTCGACTCCTTATTATTTGAACTTATTGTTTAAAGAAGTCACCTTCATCAAAACCAATGTCATCAAGCATATCTGGGTCGATACTGTTCTTGATCGGGATTGCATGTTTTTCACTTGCCCAATCACCAAGATCGATAAGTTTACAACGTTCACTACAAAAAGGCTTAAATAGCGATTCGTCTTTCCATTCAACTTTGGTTTTGCAAATTGGGCAGTTTACTACTGTTAACGGCATAATGATTCTTGGTTGTTAGTCTTATATGGAATGTTAAAGGGTTTAACTGCAGGTTGCTAGTGAGAAATCAATAGTTTCACAGGTATGGCGGTGTAAATCAAAATCGACAAAATGAATCGCATAACGATTTCGATTACCACTGACGGTAGGATAGCAATTTTGGTCTGAGTTTATCTTTACGCGGATTAAGGATAACGGCTGTGATGAATTACCTTGATAAAACCCTACCGGAGCTTGAGATAATCTAAAATCTTCAGTGGCTCTAATCAGTTCTAAAAGCAACATGATAGGCGCTAGTAAGGGTTGGTATTCTGCAAGCCAGTTGTTTATGTCTCGTTGTCGATATTGCCAGTCTTTACCTAGCCAAAAGTGCAGTTGAGGGAAATCAAAATTACAGTATGCTCCAGTCATATTAAAACGCTGACGCAAAGAGGTAAGAAATTTATCTCGTTTGAGGCTACAACCAATTCTTTCTTGGGTTTGCAAAGGTGACTTTAACGCGATAAGCCTGTCAGTGAGTTTATCTACTTGATCGTTATCAACACTTGAATGAGTACGCCATTGTGAAATTAATTGAATTTGTTTTTCGATATCTTTTAAGATGTCGGTACGATAATCACAACGTTCTGTTAGCTCTGCAAGCGAAAACAAAGGATTAAAACACTGATATTGATGATCTTGTTCAGCATGCTGCTGCAACTGTAGGGCAAGGTTTTCTATACGTAAATAACTGCGTATTTTTTCATTTAATGGTTGTTCATAAATTAAATCAGTCATTGACGTTAGTTTCTAAATCGGTTGCCTGTTGTAGGTATTGTTGATGCAGACGAAATACTTGACTGCGCAACTGCTCATGTTCTCCTTGATTATCAATAATATTATCAGCCAGAGCGAGTCGCTGTTCTCGGGTCATTTGACTCGCGAGAATATGCTCAACTTGTTCTTTACTGACACCATCACGTTGCATCGTCCTTGAAACCTGTAACTCCGGTGCAATATCTACGACCAAAGTAGTATCAACTAAACTATCTAAATGATTCTCAAATAGCAAGGGTACGACCATTATTACATATGCCGAAGTCGATGCTTGTACTTGGTCGAGCATCCTTTGGCGGATCATTGGATGAAGTAAATTGTTAAGCCACAAACGTTGCTCAGGGTTATTAAACACTTGTGCTCGAAGAGCCGCTCTATCTAAGCTGTTATCCGCTAATAATATTCCCTGGCCAAAGTGCTGCTTTATTGCATTTAGCCCATCCGAACCGATTGAGACAACCTCTCTAGCGATAACATCAGCATCAACTAAGTCTATGCCATATTGTGCGAATAGATTGGCCACAGTTGTTTTACCGCTGGCAATGCCGCCTGTTAAGCCGACAATATACTTTTTTTGCCATCATAACGTACTAAGATACCAATTGAGAATGTCATGTCCCCATACTAACGCTATCCAGCCGGCAGCAGCAATATAAGGGCCAAAGGGGATTGGATTGCCTTTGTTGATTTGCTTAGTGATAATCATACTAATACCGACTACAGCACCCACAAGTGAGGACAATAAAATAATCAGTGGCAGCATTTGCCAGCCTAACCAAGCACCAAATACTGCTAATAGCTTAAAGTCGCCATAACCCATGCCCTCTTTGCCTGTTACCAGCTTAAATAACCAAAATACTGACCACAAGCTTAAATAGCCTGCCGCAGCACCGATAATGGCATCTTCTGGGCTAGTATAAATCCCTTTAAGGTTAATGATTAATCCTAACCACAGTATCGGTAAGGTGAGTTGATCCGGTAATAGCATTTCATCTAAATCAATGCCAGTTAATGCCACTAACACAAACGTTAAAATGCCGGCATAAACAAATTGCCATGTTGGGCCAAAGTGCCATGCTAACGCGGCAACTAATAAACCGGTTAAGAGGCTCAATAATAGGATAGCGGCTTGAAATACGAGTTTTGCAATCGGCACACTTTCCACCAAGTATTAACCAACCTAATACTGGCAAATTATGCCAAGGCTTTATATTGGCTTTGCATTTTGGGCAGGCAGAAACTGGTACCACAAGGTTATATTTTGCAGGAAAAGCATCAATAGGTTTGTTTAAACGGTCATTACCGACCTGTTCGACAATATCAGGATGATATTCATTAAGGTAAAAGTTACATTCGCTTTGCCATTCGCGTTTCATCATTACCGGTAAACGATGGATAACGACGTTGAGAAAACTGCCAATGGTAGCAGCAAAAATAAAGCTAATTGCAATGAACGCCAATGGATACTGGGCCATTGTGGCAACAAAAGTTGAGATAGATTCAGTCATGTTATTCTTTTTATTGTGATGCTTATTTAATACTAACCGACAATATTACCCATTTGGAAAATAGGTAAATACATACCGACAATTAAACCGCCGACTAGTGTACCAATGACCACCATCATAATGGGTTCAATGAGGCTTGATAAACCATCTACCGCATCATCAACCTGCATCTCATAAATATTAGCCACTTTGTTGAGCATCTCGTCTAAGCCGCCAGACTCCTCACCAATCATTACCATCTGGATGAGCATATCTGGGAACAAGCCTGTGGTGCGCATAGCAACATTCATTTGCATACCTGACATCACTTCTTGGCGAACTTTGAGTAATGCTTTGCGATAAACATAATTACCTGACGCACCAGCAGCTGATTCTAAGCCATCGATTAACGGCACTCCGGCGGCAAAGGTAGTTGATAAAGTGCGAGCGAAACGCGACATCGCCGCTTTGTGGAGAATATCACCAATAACAGGGATTTTAAGCACCATTTGATCGATTCGATCGCGAAAACTCTGTGAAGTACGATGGGCTCGTTTAAAAAGCCAAATCGCAACAACAATGGCGATAACAAATAAATACCATGAAGCTTGCAGCCAACGAGATATGCCTACAATAAGTTGAGTAAATGCCGGCAGTTCAGCGCCAAAACCTTTAAAAATATCTTCAAATTGCGGCACCACAAATAATAGTAGTAGTGATGTTACTAATATAGCAACAACAACGACCGCCGCCGGATAAAACATGGCTTTTTTAATTTTAGACTTTAGTTGCTCAGCTTTCTCACGGTAGGTTGCTATGCGGTCAAATACTGCATCAAGGGAGCCTGAATGTTCGCCAGCAGCGACCAAATCGACATATAAATCATCAAAATAGCGGCGGTGAGGTCTGAGTGAATCTGATAGAGGGATACCGGATTGCACATCAGATAAAATAGTGCCTAGTAATTCGCGCACTTTAGCTTTTTCATGGCCGCGGCCAAGCAATTCAAGGGTAGTCACTAAAGGAACACCCGCAGCCAACATAGTAGCAATTTGGCGGGTGATCATTGCAATGTCCATTGCGGTAATATTTTTTTCACTTTTCCATAGAGGCGCAGATTTTTTACGTACTCCCTTTGGGGTAACACCTTGGGCTTTCAACACGCTGCGAATTTCAGAAACAGTGGAACCTTTTAACTCCCCCGAGGTGCGTTGACCATCGCGATTGGTACCCTTCCATTGAAAGGTGAAAACCTTAGGTTGGAGTTTGGTGTTTTTTTTTGTTTTTGGCTTTCTTTTGACAGTTGCTGTGGCCATTGAGCCAATCCTTTTATTATTGAACTCTGCTCCAGAGCTATCCAGTCTAGAGTCTGATGACAAAACGAAATGTATCGAAAGAATTAACTTTTCTACTTTAGACTAATTAAAAGCTGGTGACACGGTTAATTTCGGCAACACTGGTTACGCCATGAATCACTTTAAGTAGCCCAGATTGGCGTAAATCACGCATGCCTTGCTGTTTGGCTAGAGTTGCTATTTGCAGCGAGTTACCGCCTTCCATAATAACCCGAGCAATTTCATCGCTCATTTTCATCACTTCGTAAATACCGACGCGGCCTTTATAACCACCAGAGCATAACTCGCAGCCAACAGGCTTAAATACGCTAAAACCGTTGGTGATATTGGCCTCAGTAAAACCCAAGCGTTGCATTTCAGCAACAGGAATAGTCTCTTCATGCTTACATGCAGGGCACAAACGTCTGGCAAGGCGCTGGGCGATAATTAAATTTACTGAGCTGGCGATGTTATAACCTGGTACGCCCATATTGATTAAACGGGTTAAGGTTTCTGCTGCCGAGTTGGTGTGCAGAGTGGATAATACTAAGTGGCCGGTTTGCGCTGCTTTAATGGCTATTTCAGCGGTTTCTAAGTCGCGGATTTCACCAACCATGACCACATCAGGGTCTTGACGTAAGAATGAACGAAGTGCTGATGCGAAAGTTAAACCGGCTTTTAAATTAATGTGAACCTGATTGACCCCTTCGAGATTTATTTCAACTGGGTCTTCTGCGGTGGAGATATTGCGCTCTTCGGTATTAAGAATATTAAGCCCTGTGTATAAGGATACTGTTTTACCTGACCCCGTCGGGCCTGTGACTAGAATCATCCCTTGGGGTTTAGCGAGCATTTCTTCGTATAACTGGCGTTGATCATCTTCATAACCGAGCTTTTCAATACCCAACTGGGCAGAAGATGAATCTAAGATACGCATTACGATTTTTTCGCCCCAGATGGTCGGCAAGCTACTAACACGAAAATCGATGGATTTAGTGCGCGATAACTTCATTTTAATGCGTCCATCTTGCGGCACACGGCGCTCAGCGATATCCAGTTTAGACATCACCTTTAAACGGGCGGAAATTCGGTTGGATAGATTAACCGGTGGCTCTGAGACTTCATGTAAAATACCGTCGATACGAAAGCGGATCCGGTAGCGTTTCTCGTAGGGCTCAAAGTGTAAATCTGAGGCACCTTTACGAATAGCATCGGTGAGAATTTTATTAATATAAATAACAATAGGGGCATCGTCACTACTATCACCGCTTGGTTCATCACGCCTTTCGGTATCAGTAACCTCCATATTAGCCAGTGCTTCTTCATCAGCACCAGCGAGATCAAGGCCGGAAATATCATCTTCAATAATTTTTTCAAGTGCTTTGAGGAGTTTGTCATCTTCAACTAAAATCGCTTCAGCATGTAAGCCTAGGCTGAATTGAAAATCTTCTAGGGCTGCGATGTTAGTAGGATCAGATGTGGCTATATATAAACGATTTCCGCGTTTAAATAGCGGTAAACATTTATGTTTTTCGATGAGTTTTTTGTTTAATAACTCGTCAGATATATTATTTACATCAAACTCATTTAAATCAAGAAGAGGAGTGCCATATTCTTCATAGCACAATTCCGCAATTTCTCTTGCAGATAATAATTTCTCTATAACTAAGTTACTGACTAAGGATTGTTTATTTTTACGGGAATTTGAGATGGCAGTTGTTATCTGCTCCTGATTAAGCAAATTTTTTCGAATAAATAAAGTAGATAAACCAAGATGAAGAGCGGTTGTTGGCATTATCATATCCATGCTAGAACAATGATTTTTAAACAAGCAAAGAGAAGTCAGATCTCTTTGCTTGTTATCATTTTTTTGCTAAAAAATATTTTATTTTAAGAACAACTGCTTGGTAACCAAGACGCTTTAGCTGTACCTGTAGCCGAACCTGCACACACCCAAGATGTAAGATCGAATCCTGCACCCACTCCAGCTGCTGTAACAAAATCGGTAGCTGCAGCTGCAGCTGCACCTTTTTGCGGTGTTAACGTCATTGTTAAACCTGTTAACGAGTCTGCACCTAAAACAGTTATTACACCTGCAGAACTAGTTCCAACACTGGTCACATACTTTGTTGCTTTAAAGTCGGCGGCAACAGAGCAAGTTGTAGGATCTTTGCCAATTTGAGCTCTTTCACTAACGCATGTCTTGGCAGTACTTGCTGCTAACAACATTTCTGAGGCTTTTGCTCTAGCTGTATAATCTTGATAAGCAGGCAATGCGATTGCTGCAAGGATACCGATGATCGCTACTACGATCATTAATTCGATAAGGGTGAAACCCTTAGCGTTTTTGATTTGATTGATACTTTTCATTTCTCTCTCCGTAAATAGGCTGGGGTAGTATCAGTCCTCGATAACTGCTACTTAGCTAGTCTTTAAGTTAAATGCTTAAATACAGAAGCTAAGTGTAGTAGTTGGCAGTCCATTTGCCTAAACCGTAAAGCACAATTGTGTGGTGCTAGATATCAGATACTAGTTGACCACGATTTTTTATAGAGCCAATATTGCTTGCGTTACCAAGAGTTAACTCAATTGATACTGTGTGGTGCTCGAAGGCACAAAACACTATATAGATAATAACCTTGTTAACTGCAAATAATGTTAGCAGATTGTTTACTTAAATGGCATTTCGGCTGAGCGATAAACACAGAGCAAATACGTAAATGTTAATAAGTTACAGGGGCATTTGCTGAGTTATATAGCAATGGTTATACAAATCGCTATACAACTCGTTGCAAATACAAATGTTAACAAATTACTAATAATGTAACGTGTTTTGCAATCTAATGATTATCGTGCATGGCCGAAAGGCCAACTCGCCTACAATGAACGTTAGTATAAACCGTTACAAAATGGAATAGTATTAGCGTATTAATAAAAAATAAATGTCTAAAAATGCTCTGATTTCACATTTTCCGTACATAATACGATAATTTATTTTTGACAGATTAGTCCGAGGAATATTTTTTTGACAAAAATGCAACAATGTCGTTTTGTTGACGTTTTTTGATGGCGGATGTGACAGATTTATCTCTAAACTAAAAGCCTAGGTTCCAGAACGCTGCGCTGTTAGATGCTATAAAATCTTAGCAGCAAAGCTGTCCCTAGAAGCGCAGCGACCTAGCAGGACGCAGTCCGCTCTAGAACCTAGACAATATAAGGGTTAAGCCTTTAATCGCAAAGATAAATCTAACGCTTTTACGTGTTTAGTAAGTGCGCCGACCGAAATATAATCGACTCCGGTTTGAGCGAAAGTGGCTAGGGTGTCTAAGGTGACATTGCCAGAGACTTCTAATTTAGCGCCATTGCCTTGGTCTTTATAGCGATTATTCATGCTGACAGCGTCAACCATCATGGTGACGTCAAAATTGTCGAGCATAATGATATCAGCTCCGCCATCAAGTGCTTGGGTGAGCTCCTCAAGAGATTCAACTTCTACTTCTACCGGTTTAGTGCCGTCTAACGCACGTGCTGCGGTAATAGCTTGTGAGATGCCACCACAAGCCATAATGTGGTTTTCTTTAATTAAGAATGCATCGAACAAACCAATACGATGGTTTTTGCCGCCGCCGCAGGTTACTGCGTATTTTTGGGCTGTGCGCAGGCCAGGAATGGTTTTGCGGGTATCGAGTAATTGAGTGTGGGTACCCACAAGCTTATTCACGTACAACTTAGTTAAGCTAGCGACACCTGACAAGGTTTGAATGAAGTTCATTGCCGTACGTTCGCCAGTTAAAATAGCGCGTGCTGGGCCTGAGAGTTCACATAGCAATTGATTAGCGACAATCAAATCACCGTCATCAACATGCCAATGCAGTACCACTTCACTGCCCAATTGATTGAAGACTTGTTCTGCCCATGCTTTGCCACAAAAGACACCATCTTCGCGAGTGATTAACGCGCCGGAAACGTGTTTATCTGCCGGAATAAGTTGTGCAGTAATATCTGCATTAAGCATGTCATGAACGGTATTGTGGGCTGTGTGACCTAAGTCTTCATCAAGTGCGGTTTGCACCGCATGACGGATATCGTTTTCTAACATAAGCAAAGTCCTTGCTAAAGATCGTGATAAGGCTAAACAGTATCCGCATTGGGCGGAGTGTTTGTTACAGAAAGCATTTGTTAAAGATTACCATAACTTGGCTATATACTGACACTATCAAGCTGGCAATTTTCAGCCTTGGTATTGCTGTTTTATACGGTTAAATTTACATTGGGACTGCTGATATCTTTATGTTTAAGGGGTGATATGCCAAAAGGCTTATTAGAACAAGGTTGGTTAGCTAGCGCGAGAAAATGTATTTCGCCGCATTTTAATGCTCGGCCTGATAATGAGGTGAGCTTATTGGTGATCCACAATATTAGCTTACCAGCAGGCTGTTTTGGTTTAGGGCATATTGATGGGCTATTTCAAGGTTGCCTGGATATTAATGCCGATGAAAGCTTTACAGAATTGGCTGGCTTGCAAGTGTCGGCGCATTTTTTAATTCGCCGCGATGGTGAGGTGGTGCAGTATGTGAGTTGTGATGACAGAGCATGGCATGCTGGTGTGTCTGAGCATAATGGCCGCAAGGGGTGTAACGATTTTGCCCTGGGTATTGAGCTAGAAGGTACAGACAGTAGTGGCTATACCGACGAACAATACCAGCAATTAATACTGTTAACATTGGAGTTAATGGCGCAGTATCCTATGCTTAACGTAAATAATATTGTTGGCCATTGCGATATTGCTCCTGGACGCAAAACCGATCCCGGTTTCAGTTTTGATTGGCCTCGATATAAGCATGCCATCGCAGGTAATTGAGGCCTAAGCTTGTAGACTAGTTTATGAGGGAGTCGTTGTTGGGGAACCGTTATCACCTTCCCTACTAAAGCAGCGCTTCTAATGATTACAGCTGCAACGCAATAAAAGTAAAAGGATATTCATGGCATTATTTTCATTATTAGTGGCAATTCTTGTAGAGCGTTTGAAGCTTTTGCCAAGCAGTTGGCAGTTCGATACTGTGATGATGCGTTACCAAAAACAGTTTTGGGACAGCCAATCGCTTAAATCGGAATTTGGCGTAGCGGTGGCGCTGGTGTTGCCGGCTATATCAGTCTTTTTGATAAGTGTTCTTCTTGATGGCATTTTATTTGATTTATTGAGCTTATTATTTTGGGTGCTAATATCGATTATTTGTTTTAGTCACCAAACATTACGTATTGTATTTAAACAGTATATTCAAGCGGCATGCCGCGGTGATGTTCAAGCTTGTTACCGTTACGCTAGCGAGTTGGACTCTACCGAGTGCTTGGATGTGGTAGATGAACAGGATTTAGGCCGTAAAGTGGGCCAAACGGTGGCGTGGATTAATTACCGTTATTACGGCGCCGTTGCCTTGTACTTGATATTTTTAGGCCCAGTTGGTGCAATATTATATTGTAGCGTGCGTTTTTATAGTGAGTACAACAGTAAAAATAAGCTTGAAATGCCTTTGGTTGATCATTTGCAGATGTTATTTGATTGGTTACCAAGTCGGGTATTTAGTTTTGGTTATGTATTAAGTGGCCAGTTTAGTGAAGGGTTAAGTGCTTGGCGACAATATGGCTTAAGTGTTAAAACGGATGCTAAAACCATTGTCACGTATACGGCTGTGGCCGCGGAGTCTTTACCTGAAGCGGGTAATGCACCCTTGAGTGTGCAATCGACATTGGCATTGCTGGCATTAAGTAAGCGTAATTTTGTATTGTTATTAACCATGGTTTCGGTATTAACCATTTTTGGGTTGGTTAGTTAGCTTGTCTAGAGTCTAGGGCGCTTCGCTTCTAGGGCGGACTACGTCCTGCTAGGTTTGCTTTGATGCTAGGGTGAACTACGTCCTGCTAGGACAGCTTCGCTGCTGATATTTTATAGCCTCTAGCAGCGTAGCGCTCTAGTTTCTAGGACTTTCGGATAAATGGTCTGACCCCTTGAGGATAAATTTACGTTATCCTCTGGGCTTGAGCGTTTTAAACAAACCTGTGTTCTTTGTCGATATGCTGATAACTAGACATGGCTTGTATGATTTGATAAAGTGCGCTCTCTCATATTAATTGGTAAGACCAATTGACAATTGCTTGTTTAGGGAGCAGGGCGCCAGATGGCTTATATTAAGATTAACCAGCCAAAAATTTCTGATGTGATCATGGAGCAATTAGAGCGGATGATCCTAGAAGGCAGTATACAGCCGGGTCAGAAGCTACCTCCTGAACGCGAACTCGCGGTGCAATTTGAAGTGTCTCGTCCTTCTCTACGTGAAGCGATTCAAAAATTAGAAGCAAAAGGGTTGCTCATGCGTCGTCAAGGCGGTGGCACCTATGTTAAAGAACAACTGTGGCAAAGTCTTGCCGATCCTATCGTTGAGTTAATGCATAACGATTCTGAAAGTCAGTATGACTTACTCGAGTTCCGTCACGCTACTGAAGGCATGATGGCGTATTTTGCTGCCTTGCGTGGCACAGATGCGGATATGCAAAACATTAAAAACCGTATTAACGAAGTTGAAACCGCAACGGAAGTAGAAGCGCAGGCCGATGCCATTGTGCGTTTTTATCGTGCGGTCGCTGAGGCATCGCACAATGTTGCTATGCTGCATTTAGTATTAAGTTTAACCCCTGTGCTGCATAAAAATGTGGCACAAAATCTGGAACTTTTAAGCCGACGCGAAGAAGCTTCCACCATGGCAAATGATCACAGACGCGCGTTACTGGCTGCGATTGTACGCCGGGACCCAGACGCTGCACGTGAAGCTTCGAATGAGCACTTAAGCTATATCGAAGAAGTCATGTTGTCAGTAAGAAAAGAAGACAGTCGGTTGCAACGTAGTTTGCGCCGTTTAAAGAGCGGCGTTTAACTGAGTTGTTGTGTCAACAAGCAGCGACTAAAGCCGAAATATAATCCGTATATAGAGAAGGACTGCGAGATGTCTGAAGATATGCTTCAAGATTTAGACCCATCAGAAACCCAAGAGTGGGTTGATGCTCTGCAAGCTGTGTTAGAGCAAGAAGGGCCTGAACGTGCACACTTTTTACTTGAAAAATTAATCGACAAAGCGCGTCGTAACGGTACTCACTTACCTTACAATGCGACCACTGCTTACTTAAACACTATTCCTGCAGGCCAAGAGCCAAATATGCCAGGTAACCAAGAAATGGAACGCCGTATTAGGGCGATTATCCGTTGGAATGCCTTGGCAATGGTGTTACGTGGTTCTAAAAAAGATTTAGAGCTTGGTGGCCATATTTCAAGTTTCGCATCTAGCGCGACAATTTATGATGTGTGTTTTAACCATTTTTTCCGTGCTCCTAATGAGCAAGATGGTGGTGACTTGGTGTATTTCCAAGGTCATATCGCACCTGGTATTTATGCGCGTTCTTTCCTTGAAGGCCGTATTACTGAAGAGCAAATGGCTAACTTCCGTCAAGAAGTCGATGGCAAAGGCCTTTCTTCGTACCCGCATCCTAAGTTAATGCCGACTTACTGGCAGTTCCCGACGGTATCTATGGGTCTAGGTCCTATTCAAGCCATTTACCAAGCGCGTTATTTGAAGTACTTGACTGACCGTGGTTTAAAAGATTGTTCTAAGCAAACTGTTTACTGTTTCTTAGGTGACGGTGAATGTGATGAGCCAGAAGCATTAGGTGCTATCGGTTTAGCGGCGCGTGAAGAATTAGATAACTTAGTCTTTATCGTTAACTGTAACTTACAGCGTCTTGATGGTCCTGTTCGTGGTAACGGTAAGATTATCCAAGAACTTGAAGGCGAATTCCGCGGCGCAGGCTGGGAAGTGGTTAAAGTGATTTGGGGTCGTTATTGGGATCCATTATTGGCCCGTGATACCA